>JAGWQR010000153.1 GCA_028869975.1 Alphaproteobacteria bacterium
GAGGCCGAATGCGGGCCGATGGTGCTCGATGCCCTCATCAAGATGAAATCGGAGCAAGACCCGACCTTGACCTTCCGCCGCTCGTGCCGCGAGGGGATTTGTGGCTCGTGCGCGATGAATATTAATGGCAAGAACGGCCTCGCCTGCACCACCGCGATCGAGGATTGCAAGGGCGATGTCCAGCTCACCCCGCTCCCGCATATGGAAGTGGTCAAGGATCTGGTGCCCGATCTGACTCATTTTTATGCGCAATATGCCTCGATCAAGCCCTGGCTGGAAACGCAAACCCCTGCGCCCGCCGGCAAGGAGCGGCTGCAAAGCCCTGAGGAGCGCGAGAAGCTCGACGGATTGTATGAGTGCATACTCTGCGCCTGCTGTTCGACCTCGTGCCCATCTTACTGGTGGAACGGGGACAAATTCCTCGGCCCCGCGATTTTGCTGCAAGCCTATCGCTGGCTTGCCGACAGCCGCGATGAGAACACGGGCGAACGGCTCGATGAACTGGAGGACCCGTTCCGCCTCTATCGCTGCCACACGATCATGAACTGCGCAAATACCTGCCCCAAGGGGCTTTCGCCGGCCAAAGCGATTGCGGAGATCAAGAAAATGGCGGTCGAGCGCCAGCTTTAGGTTGCTTTCATGAGTGACCAGACTCCCCGTGACGAGACACCGCGCTTTTTCAACTATGCGCCCGATCCCGACAATCCCGGCTGGTATCATTGGGATATGGTTGATGAGCGCCGGTTCAACACGCAGGGTATCGGCAGGATGCTGCTGCGCAAGGATGATGACGCTTACGCGCGGCTGCGCATGTTCCCCGGCATCCGCCACGCCAATCTGATGGACAAGATGCATGGCGGCGCGATGCTGGCGTTCATCGACATAGCGCTGTTCGCCTGCGCGCGGGCTTTGGGGTCGAAGGGCGCGGTCGCGAGTGTGACGCTTGATCTTTCAACCCAGTTTCTGGCGATGGGCGAGCTCGATCAGCCGATGGATGCGGTGGTTGAACTGCTGCGCGAGACGGGGCGGCTGATCTTCCTGCGCGGGATATTGGAGCAGGGGGAATCCAGGGTGGCGGCCTTTTCAGGGACATTGCGCAAGGCTGGCTAATGATCGCGTTGCTTACCCGTTATGAAGTGCTGGTTGCAGGCGGCGAATTGCGGCCCGATCCCGAGCAAGCGAGCGCTGCTACGCGGCTGGCGCAGGTGCAGGCAGAACTGGAAGCGGTGCCGCCGCGCGGCTCGATCCTATGGCGGGTTCTGCAAAAAAAGCCTGAGCCTGTGCGCGGTATCTATCTCTGGGGCGGGGTGGGACGCGGCAAATCGATGCTGATGGACCTGTTTGCGGCAAACCTGCACATCAACCGCAAACGCCGCGTCCATTTTCACGAATTCATGCTGGAGGTGCATGAGCGGATTGCGCACTGGCGCACGGCGGACCCCGGCGATCCGATCCCCAAGGTCGCGCTCGATCTGGCGCAGACGGCGCGCTGCCTGTGCTTCGATGAGATGGTCGTCAATAATTCTGCCGACGCGATGATCATGTCGCGACTGTTCACCCGGCTGATCGATGCAGGGGTGACTCTGGTGATCACGTCGAATCGGCCCCCGCGGGACCTGTATAAGGATGGCCTCAACCGCGAGCATTTCCTGTCCTTTATTGCATTGATCGAGGCGCGGCTCGACGTGATCGGGCTCAACGGCCCGGTCGATTACCGGCTGGAGCGGCTGGGGGGGATGGAGACCTGGCATACGCCTCTGGGCGATGCCGCCACTGCTGCCTGTCGCGAGGCGTTTTTCCGCCTGACCGATTATCCACCCGAGGATGCCGCGCATGTGCCCTCGGAAGAGCTTGCGATTGCGGGTGGACGCACACTTCATGTGCCTAAAGCACTCAAAGGCGTGGCGGTCTTCTCATTTGCGCGACTGTGCCGCGCGGCGCGCGGCGCTCCCGATTATCTTGCCATCGCGCGGCGATTTCATAGCGTGATCATCGTTGGTATTCCCTTGATGGGGCCGGAGAACCGCAACGAGGCGGCGCGCTTCGTGACGGTGATCGACACGCTCTATGAGCATAATGTCAAGCTGATCGCAGCGGCCGCTGCCTCCCCAGAGCTGCTCTATGCGGCAGGCGACGGTGCATTTGAATTTGAGCGCACCGTGTCGCGCCTGATCGAGATGCAATCGGGGGATTATATGGCGCGCGGGCATGGGATTGCGGCTTGACGTGCGCGCCTCGTCGGAGCAGCTTCACGCCCAGTCATATATCAGGAGGAAACTCATGCGATCATTCTTGTTAGCGACAGCGGCGGCAGCGCTGATTTCTGGCACTGTTCATGCCGACCCATGGCATGACAAGGCGCGCGCGATGCTCGAACATGCGGTCAATATCCCGACCGTGATCGGGCGCGGCAAGGTGCCCGAGCTCGCCAATTATTTCGCTGATCAGTTCCGCCAGGCAGGATGGCCTGAGGGTGACATCCATGTCATGCCCTATGAAACCAAGGGCGATGTCGGCACCCCGACCGACCACACCGCCGCGCTGATCGTGCGCTGGCGCGCGCAAGGGCACCCCAAGCAAAAACCGATCATGCTGATGGGGCATATGGACGTGGTGGAGGCGAAAAAGGAGGACTGGGCCACCTCCGATCCGTTCGTCTTTACCGAGAAGGACAATTATTATTATGGGCGCGGCACCATCGACATGAAGGATGGCGATGTCGCGATCATCACGTCGCTGCTCAGGCTCAAGGCCGCCGGGTTCAAGCCCAAGCGCGATATTATCGTGTTCTTTACCGGCGATGAGGAGACCAACGGTCTCGGCGCGCATTATGGGGCCACGACCTAGCATGACATGCTCGATGTCGAATATGGCCTCAACGTCGATTCGGGCGGCGGAGCAGTGCGCCAGGATGGCTCGATGATCGGGTTCGATTTCAACACATCGGAAAAGACCTTCACAGACTATTTTTTCTCGGTGCGCAACAAGGGCGGACATTCCTCCAAACCGCGCGCCGACAATGCAATTTACCAGCTCGCGACCGCGCTCAAGAATCTCGAGTCCTATCGCTTTCAGCCCGTGATGAATGAAACCACGCGCGCCTATTTTACAGAGCGGCAAAAGAGCGAGAAGGGACCGCTCGGCGATGCGATGCGCGCCTGGCTCAAAGATGAGAATGACGGCAAGGCGGCCGACGCCATCGAGGCGAATGATCAGGAAGTCGGGCTGACCCGTACTCGCTGCATTCCAACAATGCTCGACGGTGGCGACGCGCTCAACGCGCTGCCACAACTCGCGCAGGCTAATATCAATTGCCGGATCATGCCGGGGGTTGACCCCAACAGCATCCGTGATCTGCTCGAAACCATCGCCAACCAGGGATTGGGCAAGGACCCGGTCGATAACGGCCCGCTGGTCAAGGTGACGCGGCGCGATGATTACAAGGCCTCGCTCGCTTCGCCGTTGCGCGCAGATGTGCTCAAAGCGTATAGCGATGCGGTTCATGCCCGCTGGCCCGGCGCGCCTATCGTCCCCGAAATGAGCACCGGGGCTTCCGATGCGCGTGATTTTCGCGAGGTCGGCATTCAGGTTTATGGCGCAGACGGCGCATGGGTAGTGGCACCGATCGACTTTCGCGCGCATGGCCGAGATGAACGGCTCCCAGTTGGCGCGCTTGACGATAATGTCAACCATATGGAACGGCTGGTGAAAGCACTTGCCGGAGGCTGAAGCACAGGCGGCGCGCAATTTGATCGCTGCGCGTATCGCCCGGATCCTGATCGTCGGGCTGGCTGCCGCCCTGATCCTCTATGGCCTGCCTGCCATGCCGCTCACCGGCGATGAAAGCTGGTCGAAATGGATGTCGGGGATGGGCTGGGGCGCGCTGTTTGCAGCCGTGCGCGCCTATGAATTTCACCCGCCCTTCTATTACAGCTTGTTGAAGATGTGGCGGGGGGCGGCCGGATCAAGCGTGATGGCGCTGCGCTTCCCGTCGATTATAGCAGGGCTGGGCTTGATTCTGCTCGGCTGGCGGATGGCGCGGGTGATTGGGGCGTTCCCCTGGCTGGCGGCGCTGCTGCTCGCGCTCAACCGCACGCTCATCGTGCATGACCGGCTGGCGCGGCCCTATGCGCTGATGGCGCTAGCCGTGACGGGCTGCCTCGCGCTGGTGTTGCGGATCGGGCAGGGCGGCGCGCGCTGGTTCCATTATCTCGCCTATGCGCTGGTACTGGAGTCGGTGCTGTGGCTGCATGCACTGGGGGTGCTTTATGCGGGCGCGTTGGCGCTGGCATTGTTTGTTGTGAGCCAGAAACGCGATTGGCTGCGGCTGATCGGGCTGCACATTGCGGTCGGGCTGGTGTGGCTGCCGTGCCTCCAGCTCCTGCTCTTTCAGCAGACGCACCGCAGCCATGGCTGGCTTGTGTTCCACTGGGCCGAGGTTGCGCCAAATCTGGGCGAGGCGTTTGCGGGGATCCGGCTTTGGCCGGGACTGATATTGGCGGTTGGGCTGGCCGCGTGGGGAAGTATGAGCCTTTGGCGAGGCGGCAAAGGGCGGATTGCAGCGGCGCTATTCATCGTGGCGCTGCTCCCCATCGCGGGCGAAGTGGCGCTGTCCGCCGCAATCACGCCCGTGTTCCTGATGCGCTATATTGTGCCCTCGATCCTGCCGCTCACGCTGCTGATGGCGGTGCCGGGCTTTCCGCTGAGCCTGAAGCGCGTGCAATGGGTGGCGTGGGGGCTGATGCTCGCCTGGCTGGGTTATGGCGTGTGGGTGGAACTCTCAACGCCGCCTGAGGAGCAATGGAACAAGGTGGTTGTCTATCTCAACACCCATGTTGCGCGGGATGAGGAGCTTTGGGTTATCCCCAATGACAATGCGATGTATCTGCGTGACAATGCGGGGGCGGCGGGCCTGAAGTTCGCACTCGTGGCCCAGCCCGCAGCCTTCCCCGCGCCCGATTACAAGGGCGGGCGTGACTCCGGATCGCCCGCCGTGCCGGGGCTTGATGCCGCCTCGATCAACCGCATGATTGCAGAGGCGCGCGCACGCGGTCGGCGCACCTTATGGATTTCACATACCCATTTGCAGGACTTTGATGCGGCGAACAATCTTCACCGACAGTTGCTCATCCGTGGTCATCTCCTTGCGCCACCCTTGCTGATTTCCCCTGTCGTACTGGAACATTGGGCGCTGGATAGGCGGGCGCGCTAGCCCAGCGCCGCCTGTTTATCTTCGGCGATTCGGTCGAGTTCAGCGCGGGACAGTTTCACCGACGCTGATTTCAACTGCCCGCACGCCGCCATGATGTCGCGGCCGCGCGGGGTGCGGATGGGGGCCGAAATCCCCGCTTCGAACACGATATTGCTGAACGCCTTAACCCGTTCGGGCGGAGATGTCTCATACGCTGCACCCGGCCAGGGGTTGAACGGAATCAGGTTGACCTTGGCCGGCAGCCGGTATGCCTTGAGCAGCCGCACCAGCTCGCGCGCATCATCATCGCTGTCATTCTTGCCCGCCAGCATGACATATTCAAAAGTGATGCGCCGCGCATTGTTCGCGCCGGGATAGGCGGCGCAGGCGGCGAGCAATTCCTCCAGCCCATATTTGCGGTTGAGGGGCACAATCTCGTCGCGGATTTCCTTGGTGACAGCATGGAGCGACACCGCCAGATTCACGCCGATCTCCTCACCCGCGCGAGCAATCATCGGCACCACGCCCGAGGTCGAAAGCGTGATCCGCCGCTTGGAGAGCGCCAGCCCGTCACCATCCATGACGATCTTGAGCGCATCACGCACATTATCGAAATTGTAGAGCGGCTCGCCCATCCCCATCATCACGATATTGGTGAGCAGGCGGCCTTCAGTAGAGGAAGGCCATTCGCTTAAGCTGTCGCGCGCGAGCATCACCTGCCCGACGATCTCGGCGGGCGACAGGTTGCGCACCAGCCGCATCGTGCCGGTATAACAGAAACGGCAGTTGAGTGTGCAGCCGACTTGGGATGAGACACACAAAGTGCCCCGATCCGCATCGGGGATGAACACCATCTCGAATTCCTCGCCATCCGCGCCTTTCAAGAGCCATTTGCGCGTGCCGTCGGTCGAGGTTTGCGCAGTGACGATGGCGGGTCTGGAAATGACAAAGCGTTCCGCCAGCCAGGGTTGTTGCACCTTGGCGATGTCGGTCATCGCGGCGAAGTCCGAGACCCCGCGATTGTAAATCCAGTGCCAGATTTGCTTGGCGCGCAGCCGGGCGGCCTTCAAATCCAGCCCCGCACTGGCAAGCGCCGCGCGAATCTCAGGCTTGGAGAGGCCGACCAGCTCCACGCGCCCATCAGCGCGTGGTACCTGCACGCGTGGGGTCACCACAGGCTCTATATGTCCGGGAATCTGCATCTCCGCCTCATAAGCGCAACATTGAGCGAATGCTACGCCCTGCCGTCAATTCGCCGGATTATATGTGTTGAGGA
>JAGWQR010000154.1 GCA_028869975.1 Alphaproteobacteria bacterium
CTCCAGATCATGTTCTCACCCGCCACCAATGCGCTCGGCAGACCGGAAATTTTCGCGCGCACCAATGCGCTCGGCGCGCTCATCCTCGCCACATGTTTCCTGATCGGTATCCATTGGGGCGTGGCCGGCCTTGCCTATGCCTGGCTGGCGGGCACGCCGATCTTCATGCTCACCACCGCGCGCTTGTCCTTGCCTGTTATGGGCACCGACTGGGGCAAAATCCTGCGCGCGCTGGCACCCAATATCCTCGCGGCAGGCGCGATGGCCGCACTCGTCGCCGGGGTGCATAATGTCGCGCGCGCTTGGGCCTATCCGGCGCAACTTGGCCTGCTTGGCGGGATTGGGGTGCTCAGCTATGGCGCGCTGCTCTACACCTTCGCGCGAGATGAACTAGGCGAACTGGTGGTGCTGGTGACCAGGCGGCACCTGCCGAAGCGCTGATCGCACGCCACACTTGCCCGACTCGGGTGCGCGCCCTATCTCCTTGCCATGCTTACTCGTATCAGCGTTCGCGGGGCGCGCGAACATAATCTCAAGAACATCAATGTCGATATTCCGCGCGACACGCTGACGGTGATTACCGGCCTTTCGGGCTCGGGCAAATCGTCGCTCGCGTTTGATACCATCTATGCCGAGGGGCAGCGGCGCTATGTCGAATCGCTGTCGGCCTATGCACGCCAGTTCCTGGAGATGATGCAGAAGCCCGATGTTGACCATATCGAGGGGCTATCCCCCGCCATCTCCATCGAGCAGAAAACCACCAGCCGCAACCCGCGCTCGACCGTCGCCACCGTCACCGAGATTTATGACTATATGCGGCTGCTGTGGGCGCGCGTTGGCATCCCCTATTCGCCCGCAACAGGGCTGCCGATCACGGCGCAGACCGTGAGCCAGATGGTTGACCGGGTGATGGCGCTGCCCGAGGGCACGCGGCTGTTCCTGCTTGCCCCGGCGGTGCGGGGGCGCAAGGGCGAGTATCGCAAGGAACTGGCCGAATGGCAGAAGGCCGGCTTCACCCGCGTGCGCATCGACGGTGTGTTTTATGACATTGAAGAGGCCCCCGCGCTCGACAAGAAATACAAGCACGACATCGAGGTGGTGGTGGACCGGGTGGTGGTGCGGGAAGGCATGGCCCAGCGGCTGGCGGAAAGTTTCGAGGCGGCACTGAAACTGGCGGACGGGCTGGCGTATGTCGATCCGGCGGATTCGGCACCTGTGAGCGATGAAAACAAGGTCGCCGGCGAATATGCGCCCGAAGGCCGTATCATCTTTTCCGAGAAGTTTGCATGCCCGGTGTCGGGCTTCACCCTTGCAGAGATTGAACCGCGCCTGTTCAGCTTCAACGCGCCGCAGGGTGCCTGCCCGACCTGTGATGGCCTGGGTGAACGGCTCTATTTCGACATTGATCTGGTTGTGCCCAATACGGCGCTCAGCATCAAGCAGGGTGCGGTGGTGCCCTGGGCCAAGTCCAACCCGCCCTCGCCATACTATATGCAGGTGCTGTCCTCGGTGGCGCGCGCCTATGATTTCTCGCTGGAGACGCCCTGGGACAAATTGATACCCGAACAGCGCAACGTTGTGCTCCACGGCACACAGGGCAAGGCGATCACGCTCACCTTCATGGATGGCCGCAAATCGTACGATGTCGTCAAACCGTTTCATGGTGTGATGGAAAATCTCAGCAGACGGATGTTGCAAACCGACAGCGCGTGGATGCGCGAGGA
>JAGWQR010000155.1 GCA_028869975.1 Alphaproteobacteria bacterium
ATTGTCGCCGCCACGATCAGTGCGCTGCGGAAGGTGCCCAGAAAAATCCATTGCACAAGGAAGATCAGCACAATCCCCGAGAGCATATTCTCAAGCACGGTGCGTGTGGTGACGTTGATAAGGTCGGTACGGTCGTAAATCTTCTCAAGATGCACGCCGGGCGGCAGGATACCGCTCGTATTGATCTTGTCCACCTCCGCTTCCACCCGTTGCAGTGTCGGCAGACTCTGCTCGCCGCGCCGCATCAGGATGATCCCCTGCACGATGTCATCATCATTATCCTGGCCGACAATGCCGAGCCGGGGTTCGTTGCCAACCTGCACCGTTGCGATGTCCTTGATCTGCACCGGCTTGCCATTGTTGGGCGCGACCATGGTATTGCGGATGTCATCCATCGTGTGGATCAGGCCAACGCCGCGCACAACCGCCGCCTGCGGACCGAGATTGAGCGTCTGCCCGCCGACATTGGCATTGGCGTTGTTCAGCGCCTGCAAGACCTGCGTGATCGACAGGCCATAGCCGACCAGTTTGTTCTGATCGATCCGCACATCATAGGTTTTCGATTTTCCTGCCCAGCCATTGACATCGATCACGCCCGGCACTGCCTTGAAGCGGCGTTCAAGGATCCAGTCCTGAATGGTTTTCAGATCGGTGACTGAATAGCCTTTCGGCCCGACAATCCGGTAACGGTAAATCTCGCCAATCGGGCTTTCGGGCGAGATGCCGGGCTGCGCGCCACCCGGCAACGGCCCCAACTGGCTCAATGCGTTGATGACCTTCTGCTCGGCTTCGACATAGCTGTAATCATAGGTGAACTGCACGCGCACATCGGAGAGGCCAAACAGCGATATGGTCTGCACCGCCTTGACATTTTTGATCCCCGCCAACTGGATTTCGATGGGGATGGTGATCGTGCGCTCAATCTCCTGCGCAGAGAGGCCGTTGCTCTGCGTCACAATTTCGACAAGCGGCGGCACCGGATCAGGGTAAGCCTCGATGTTGAGCTGGCGGAACGCGACCAGCCCGCCGATGAAGAACAACCCCAATACCGCCAGCACCATCAGGCGCTGTTTCAGGGCAAAGGCGACGATCGGGTTCATGCGGACGGGTACATGCGGGCGCGTCAGTCGGCCTTGGCGCCGCGATCTATGAACAAAGACCCGGCGGTGACCACCACTTCACCCTCACGCAGGCCGGAAAGGATTTCCACCTGGCCATCCAAGGTCTTGCCGGTGCTGACTTCGCGCAATCCCAGATGTTTGTCACGCGGGCGCGCCACCCAGACATGCGCGTTGCTGCCTTCATAGATCACCGCGCTTTCGGGCACCGACAAATTGTTGCGCGGCGCCCCGGTGAGCAGCGAAAAAGTCGCATACATCTGCGGCTTGAACCGGCCATCCGCATTGTCGAGCGTGGCGCGCACGGTCAGACGGCGGCTCACCGGATCAAGTGCGGGTGCAACATAGCTGATATGCGTGTGGATGATCTGATCCGGGTTTGCGAGCAATTGCACCGTTGCTTCCTGCCCGACATGCGCTTTCTCGGCATCTTCCTCGCGCAGATTGCCCACCACCCAGACATGTTTGAAATTGCTGATCGTGAAGGCCTGCGTGGCTGATCCGCTTCCCGCAACGCTGCCGATATTCTGCCCCTCGCCGATCAGCCGCTGCGTGACGAGACCCGCAACCGGCGCGCGCACAATGGTTTCGGCCTTGCTGCTGCTCGCCCCGCCCTGCCCCAGCGCGGCAATCTCGGCATCCGATTTGCCCAATATGCGGAGCCGGTTCTTCACACTCGCCAGCGCATTCTCGGCATTGCCGAGGCCGGCCTGCGCATTGGCGAGATCAACCTGCGCTTGCTGCCAGTCTTTGAGCGCGGTGCCCTGATGATTGTAAAGATCATGCTGGCGTGCTTCGGCCGCCTGTGCCAGCTTGAGCTGTGCCTGTGCCGCGTGCAATCCGCCCTTGGCGGTCACCAGATCGCTCTGCCCCTGCACAAATTCGCTCGCGCGTACCGCAAACAGCGGCGATCCCGCCTGCACCGCATCCCCCGCCTTGGCATAAACATGCGTAACCAGCCCGGTGAACGGCGAAAACACCTGCGTCGTCAGATCATCGTCGGTTGCGATCATGCCGTCGGTGGTGGCCGCTGTCTCAAAAATCCGGGCATGGACAGTTGCGAATCTGAGCGTGGCCCATTCCTTGTCTGTCGCCGCAAATGTGCCGTCGGCGGGCGCTGCTGCGACAGGCTCGGGCTTGTCGAACAACGTGTGCCAGCCCCAGGGCAGCACCACAAACAGCAGCATCACGGCAAGCGCGATCATGCTGAGAATGCCGAGCTGACGCCCGCGCGGCAGGCCGGGTGCGGGCGTCTCGTTGATACTTTCCATAACAATAGCCCGTTTTGCTTGTTCCGGAGTGCTGGATGTGCGGCACGCCTTTACACGATGCCGCAATACAGTCCAGCGCTATTACGCCGCCAGGCTGGCCAGCCATCATGGCCGTGGAAGCACATATTCCGCGTGCACCCGACACACGCCTCCATCCGCAAGGCGATGTTTTGACACCCCAAGAGAATTATGCTTGCCTGCCGGGCCGTGCTCCCCGCATAGCTCGCTGCATTATGAAAACTCTCACCCATCTGGAGCGGCTTGAAGCCGAGAGCATCCATATCATGCGTGAAGTGGTCGCTGAGGCGACACGTCCGGTGATGCTTTACTCTGTGGGCAAGGATTCGGCGGTGATGCTGCATCTGGCGCGCAAAGCCTTCTATCCCTCGCCACCGCCTTTTCCGCTGCTCCATGTCGATACGACCTGGAAATTCCGGGCGATGTACGAGTTGCGCGATACAATGGCCAAAGAAAGTGGCATGGAGCTGCTCGTCTACCAAAATCCGGAAGCGAAAGAACGCGGCATCAACCCGTTCGATCATGGCGCGCTCCATACCGATATGTGGAAAACCGAAGGGCTGAAGCAGGCGCTCGACAAATACCAGTTCGATGTGGCATTCGGCGGCGCACGCCGTGACGAAGAGAAGAGCCGCGCCAAGGAGCGTGTGTTCAGCTTCCGCTCGGCCAATCATCGCTGGGATCCAAAGAACCAGCGGCCCGAATTGTGGAACCTCTACAACACGCGCAAACACAAGGGCGAGAGCATCCGGGTGTTTCCTATCAGCAACTGGACGGAACTCGACATCTGGCAATATATACATTTGAACAACATCCCGATCGTACCACTTTATTTTGCCGCGCCGCGCCCGACTGTGGAGCGCGATGGGCTGCTGCTTATGGTCGATGATGACCGTTTTCCGTTACGCGACGGCGAGATACCGGTGGAGCGCTCAATCCGTTTTCGCACGCTCGGCTGCTACCCGCTTACCGGGGCCGTTGAGAGTGAAGCCCGAATTTGCGAGCAAGGATGCGTATATCGATACGCTGTGCGCCGACTGGCTGCCCGCGCTGACGGGTGAAGGGCTGGTCGATGCGGTTGATGGCTTTTG
>JAGWQR010000156.1 GCA_028869975.1 Alphaproteobacteria bacterium
AACCCTGCGAGAGCGGACGGCGGCAGGGGGCGGGGGCGGGCGTCAGGTGCCAGGCAATCCCAAAACCGCCTACAGCCATGTTTATGGCGCGCCGGGGGTTTCGGCTGTGACGATATTGGCGCGCTGATGGAGTTCGCGTTCGCCCCTGCAGATATGGCGTTTCGCGATGAAGTGCGCACGTTTCTCGCCGAACATCTCACCGAAGAACTTAAACGGGGGGCGGCACTCTCGCCCACCGTGTTTGTTGAGCCCGAAATCGGACAGAAATGGAACGCTATCCTCAACGCGAAGGGCTGGCTCGCCTATCAATGGCCCAAGGAACATGGCGGCACCGGCTGGACGCCGATCCAGCGTTACATCTTTGAGAAGGAGTGTGCGCTCGCTGGCGCGCCGCCACTCACCGTGCTGGGCCTTAAACTGGTCGCACCGGTGATGTATACCTTCGGCACACCCGATCAGAAGGCTTATTATCTGCCGCGCATCCTGTCGGGAGAAGATTACTGGTGTCAGGGTTTTTCCGAGCCGGGATCGGGTTCGGATCTCGCCTCGCTCCGGTGCAAGGCCGAGCGGGATGGCGATGTCTACCGCATCAACGGCTCGAAAATGTGGACCACCCACGCGCACCACGCCAACAAGATTTTCGTGCTGGCGCGGACATCGAACGGCGCACGCCCGCAAGCGGGGATCAGCTTTCTGTTGATGGATATGCACCAGCCGGGGATCAGTGTGCGCCCGATCCTCACGCTCGCTGGGGACCATGAGGTCAATCAGGTTTTTTTTGACAATGCCGAAGCGCGCGTGGCCGACCGGATTGGCGAGGAAGGCGATGGCTGGGGTATTGCCAAATTTCTGCTGGAAAATGAGCGCGGCGGCTCGTGCCACGCACCCGAGCTGCTCGCGGACCTCGACGCGGTTGAAGTCGCGGCGCGCGGCGAACCGGGCAGCGATGGCCGACCGCTCGCCGAATCGCGCGACTGGAAACGCCGCGTTGCCAGAATCAGGCTTCAGGTGGAGGCGCTTGAGCTTATCGAACTGCGCATCCTTGATAATATCGCCAAAGGTCGCCCGCCGGGGCCGCAAACCTCGCTGTGCAAGCTCATCAAATCGGATGTGCGGCAGGCGGTCGATATGCTGGCAATGGACATGTATGGCCTTGCCGGGCTTCAGCTTGATCCGGCACGCCCTTTTTATGCGCATAACGCGCCGCCCCCTATCCATTCGGATGGTGCACAGGTTGCCGCAGCGCGCTATCTGAACTCACGCGCATGGACGATCTTCGGCGGCACCAACGAAGTGCAATCCGGGATCATCGCCAAAACGGTGCTGGGATTATGAGAGGAGAAGCCACATGCAACTGAGCCGCGAGGCGCTCATTCGCGCCTACCGCCAAATGAAAACCATCCGCGAATTTGAGGAGCGGCTGCACACCGAGATTATGACCGGCGAGATCGCGGGCTTCACGCATCTTTATTGCGGGCAGGAAGCGGTAGCCGTCGGCGTGTGCGAGCATCTCGACAAAGACGACAAGATCATCTCCACCCATCGCGGGCATGGCCATTGCATCGCCAAGGGCTGCGATGTGACCGGCATGATGAAAGAAATTTGGGGGTCCTCCGAAGGGCTGTGCAAGGGCAAGGGCGGCTCGATGCACATCGCCGATGTCAATGAAGGGATGCTGGGCGCGAACGGGATTGTCGGCGGCGGCGCACCAATTGCGGTCGGCGCCGCGCTCTCCGCCAAGATCGATGGCAAGGGC
>JAGWQR010000157.1 GCA_028869975.1 Alphaproteobacteria bacterium
GCGCTCCGGTGGCAATAATCCACCAATCACTGACCATTCCGCATCACTCAAATCACCCCGACCCATAACTGCTCTCCAAAAAGCAGTCTTGAATCAGAAATCACACCGTTTGGGAATCCCTTTTGTCAACATGGCCTAGATGCCAGTCCGTTTCGCTGCTAGTAGGCAACGGCACTTTGGACAGGAGGAATATATGGACGCGGTCTTAGGAGTTCTGTTTTTTCTGCTCCTGCTGTTTGTGCTCAGTACCATGTTCGGTAGTTTTTTTACCGTCAAGACGGCGCAGGCCGCGATCGTCACGCGTTTCGGCCAGTTCAAACGCACGGCGGGGCCCGGATTGGGCTGGAAAATGCCTTTCATCGACAAGCTGGAAGGGCGGGTCAGTCTCAAGGTCGATCAGATCGCGCTCACGATGGAGACCAAAACGCACGATAATGTGTTCGTTACCATCCCGATCTCCGTGCAGACGCGCGTGCGCCCGGAAAAGGTCTTTGAGGCCTATTACAGCCTGGCGGATCCTGCGGCGCAGATACAGGCTTATGTCGAGCAGGTTGTGCTTGGCCATGTCCCCGGCATGACGCTCGATGAAGTGTTTGCGAGCCAGTCGAGCATTGCGGCAGCGGTGAAAGCCGAACTCGACAATGACATGGCGGCATTCGGCTACGAGATTGTCAATGTGCTCGTTACCGACATCATCCCCGATGCCAAAGTGAAATCGGCAATGAACGACATCAATGCGGCGCAGCGCGAGCAGGTGGCGGCCAATGCCCGGGGTGAGGCAGAGAAAGTCCTTGTCGTCAAAAAGGCGGAGGCGGAAGCTGAGAGCAAGGCGTTGCAGGGGCAGGGCATTGCCAATCAGCGGCGTGCGATTATCGAGGGATTAAGCGGGTCGATCGAGGATTTTCAGAAGGCGCTGGGCGATACCAGCGCGCGCGAGGTGATGCAGCTCGTGCTGGTGACACAGTATTTCGATACGCTCAAATCGATTGGCGAAACCGGCAAGGCGAATACGATCTTTGTCGCGCACTCGCCTGGCGCCGTGCAATCGATCTCTGAGGAAATCATGCAGGCGATGACCGCCATGGATAAAATGAACTGACTCAGCCCGGGCGGGCAATGAGCGCCTGACCATTGGGCATGAATTCGGCCATGCGCAGCGAAGGCGCCACGCCGCAGTCGCCTGGGTGCAGGTGCTGGCCGCTGATTGTAACCGCGCCGCGCAGGGGCACGATCATCACCGGGCTGTCATAAAGTGCGCACAGCATCTCGTCTGGCAAACCTTGCAGGCGGTGAAGGTGAAAATGCGGGCCATTCACCAGCGCGTGTGTGCCATCATCGAGCAGGTGCCGGTGCAGTGCGGGCGGATAGGGAGCCATCTGCGCACAGGCGACAGCCTGATCGAGGTGAAGCTCGCGTGGCCGCCCATAATCATAGAGGCGGTAGGTGATGTCGGTATTCTGCTGGAGTTCGATCAGACTGATCCCTGCTCCGATGGTATGCACCGTATTCGCCGGAATATAGAAGAAATCACCGGGTTGAACCGGAAACCATTGCAGCAGTCCTTCAATTGAGCCATCCAGCGCGGCGGCGCGCAGCGTGGCCGCGTCAATCGCACGGTGAAAGCCTATACCCAGCTTCGCCCCTGGTTCCGCATCGATCACCAGCCAGCATTCTTCCTTGCCCTGGGGACCCAACCCCGCTGCCTCAGCCTGCGTGGCATTGGGATGAACCTGCACGGAAAGTTTTTCCGAAGTAAAAATATATTTGAGCAGCATTGCCGAAAGTTCTGCCGGAGAATCGAACCAGATTTCGCCAATCCGCTTGCCAGCCTGGGCAGCGAAAGGCAGCGGCAGCAAATCCTTCCCCCACGGTTTTTCTAAATATTTGAGGGGGAGTCGCTGCATAATTTTCGTCTGCCCTTGCACGATATGCGTTATCTAGGCGCGTTCACCGTTTACTGGCATACTGTCAAGCCGCGCAAGCATGCGCATGTTCAACATGTTCTTCAGATACCCCCCCGTATAGCTCTTCGCCACTCCCGCCACTTGCTCCGGCGTGCCTTCCGCCACCACGCGGCCGCCTTTCACCCCGCCCTCAGGTCCCATGTCAATGATCCAGTCGGCTGTCTTGATGACATCAAGATTATGTTCGATGACGACGACGGTGTTGCCCTGCTCGACCAGCGCGTGGAGCACCTCCAGGAGCTTGCGCACATCCTCGAAATGCAGTCCCGTCGTGGGTTCATCAAGGATATAGAGCGTGTTGCCGGTAGCGCGGCGGCTCAGCTCCTTGGCGAGCTTGACGCGCTGCGCCTCACCACCCGAGAGCGTGGTCGCCTGCTGGCCAACCTTGATATAACCGAGGCCAACCTCGACCAGCATCGCCATTTTGTCGCGGATTGCGGGCACCGCCTTGAACAGCGCGGCGGCGTCCTCCACCGTCATGTCGAGCACATCGGCAATCGACAGCCCCTTGAATTTCACCTCCAGAGTCTCGCGGTTGTAGCGTTTGCCATGGCACTCCTCGCACGTGACATAGACATCGGGCAGGAAGTGCATCTCGATCTTGATGACGCCGTCGCCCTGGCACGCCTCGCAGCGCCCGCCTTTCACGTTGAAGCTGAACCGCCCCGGTTTGTAGCCGCGCGCGGCGCTCTCGGGCAGGCCGGCGAACCAGTCGCGGATGGTGGTGAATGCGCCGGTATAGGTGGCGGGGTTGGAACGCGGGGTGCGGCCGATGGGGGATTGGTCGATGTCGATCACCTTGTCGAGATGCTCAAGCCCGGTGACTTTCTCATGCGGCCCGGCGATGACGCGCGCGCCGTTCAGAGCGCGGGCGGTCGCGGCATAAAGCGTGTCGATGGTGAAGCTGGATTTGCCCGAGCCGGACACGCCGGTGATGCAGGTGAAGGTGCCCAAGGGGATGCTTGCGGTCACATTGCGCAGATTGTTGGCGCGCGCGCCATGCAGGGTGAGTTTCTTGGCCGTCCCCTTGCGGCGCTTTTTCGGCACCTCAATTTCGCGGGTGCCGTTGAGATAGTCTGCGGTGA
>JAGWQR010000158.1 GCA_028869975.1 Alphaproteobacteria bacterium
CCGCAGCGCGACGCGCGCCGAGATTGCTGCACAGGGCCATTCGCTCAATCCGGGGCGCTATGTGGGTGTGGTTGAGGGCGCGGCGGACACCGAAGATTTCAAGGAGCGGCTGGAGGCACTGCACGAGGAGCTGGAGCGGCTCAATGGCGAGGCGGCGGCGCTGCAAGCGCAGATCGCCGAGAATGTCGCGGAGCTGCTGGCGGTATGAGTTGGTCGATTACCACACTTGGTGACTCAGTTGATTTCAACCCCGTAGTCCGGCTGTCAACTGGCCAGCAATATCCGTTCGTTCCAATGGAAGCTATTCGGCCAGGCGAACGAATTGTCGAGGCCAATCAGACCAGGATGGCCGGAGGGGGTGCTAAGTTCCAAGATGGAGATGTGCTGTTCGCACGAATCACGCCGTGCTTGGAAAACGGCAAAATCGCACAATTTCGCACTTCTAATTTGCGCCCCGCGTTCGGGTCGACAGAATTTATTGTTTTCAGAGCAAAACTTGACAAACTGGATCAAAATTTCCTGTATTATTTGACCTTGACACAGAGCGTGCGCGCGCCTGCAGAAAAGAGTATGTCAGGTGCGACAGGTCGCCAGCGTGCAGATATTAACGCGATCCGCCAGATTGAAATCCCCCTCCCGCTCCTTGCGACGCAGCGGCGGATTGCGCAGATTTTGTCGGCCTATGATGATTTGATTGAGAACAACACGCGGCGCATCGCTATTCTGGAAGAGATGGCCCGCCGCCTGTTTGAAGACTGGTTCATCCACTTCCGCTACCCCGGCGGCGAAGGCCCCGATGCTGGCCTGCCCGAGGGGTGGGCGCTTCGAAAGATTGGCGATCTCCTATCGTTCAGCGGTGGAGGTGACTGGGGTAGCGATGCGCCAACCGAAAACGAGAACAAAGAAGTGAGAGTCATTCGCGGCACAGATTTCGATGACGGTCGAGTCGGAAGACAGATGCGAGCGCCCGTACGATTCATTACCGCAAGAAGTTTAGCGACGAGAAGGGTTATGACCGGCGACATAATTGTCGAGAACTCAATTAATGCAAAATCACGGTCGAGCGGGAAACCCCTTTGGATTTCTGACGGGCTTTTAGGTCACTTTGATCAAGCAGTTATCGCAGCGAGCTTTTGCAAACTATACCGGCCAATCGACATGACGTTAGGTCCGATTTTATACCTTCACATGAAACGCCAATTTGAAAACGACGAAATGCCATATTTTCAAAATGTGGCAGCAAACGGAATCGCAAACTTTCAATCTCAGCGATATTTGTCCGAATCTTCCATTGCTCTGCCTAGCGACGAAAATCTTCTGTCAAGAATGTCGGAAGTGCTGCGCGCCCTAATTGACACTACACTCTCCGATCAAATTCGCTGCCTCCGCGCCACGCGCGATCTACTGCTGCCCAAGCTGATCTCGGGTGAGATCGATGTGAGCACCGCCGCCGCGCCTGAATTGGCCCCCGCACTGGACATCGCCGCCGAATGACCGCGCCGCCCCCTTCCGGCGCCTGGCCCGCGCGCGGGGACGATCTGCTCCGCAGCTTTGGCGAGGGCGCGTTGGTGGAAGCGCCCGCCGTCGATCTACTGGTGGGGCTGGGCTGGGTGCATGCTGATCTGTTTGGCGAAGCGCCGGATGATCCGCGCACGGGCCGCGCCTCATTCCGCCAAGCCATGCTGCCCGCGCCCTTGCGCGCCGCCCTCACCCGCCTCAACCCTGATCTTGACGATGACGCGATCCAGTCCGCGCTCGATGAACTGATGCGCGACCGCAGCGCGATGTCGCCCATCGCCGCCAATCGCGAGGTGATCGGCCTGCTCAAGGACGGCGTTGAGGTGCGGATGACGGGGGCGGATGGCAAGCTGCAAGCGCATATCGCGCGGATCATCGACTGGCGCAATGTGCGCGGCAATGACTTTATGCTCGGCCAGCAGGTGTGGTTTGCGGGCGAAATCTACAAGCGCCGCGCTGATCTGATCGGCTTTGTGAATGGCATCCCGCTGCTGTTCATCGAGCTGAAGGCCAGCCACCGTAGCCCGCAGGCCGCTTATGACGAGAATCTGCGCGATTATCGCGACACGATCCCGCACATTTTCTGGGGCAATGGGCTGGTGCTGCTCTCTAACGGGGCGGAGGCGCGCGTGGGTGCGCCCTATGCGCCGTGGCGTCATTTCAAGGAATGGAAGCGGATCGACGACGAGGGTGCTTCCGGAGTTGTGAGCCTGGAGACGGTGCTGCGCGCGACCTGCTCGCCCGAGCGGCTGCTCGATTTGGTTGAGAATTTCGTGGTGTTTGAGGAAACGCGCGACGGGCTGGTGAAGAAGATGGCGCAGAACCACCAATATCTCGGCGTCAACCGCGCGGTGACTGAGGTGACGCGGCTCAAGGCGAATGGCGGGCGGCTGGGCGTGTTCTGGCACACGCAGGGATCGGGCAAATCGCTCTCGATGGTGACCTTTGCATGCAAGGTGCTGCGGACGCTGCCCGGCTCTTGGACGTTTGTGATCGTGACCGACCGCACCGAGCTTGATAACCAGATTGCGCAAGTGTTTCAGGCGTGTGGCGCGTTCAACCTGCCGATTGCCGAGGTTCAGGCGCAGAGCCGCGAGCATCTCAAAACGCTGCTGGTGGGCAATGCGCGTTTCATCTTCACGTTGATCCAGAAGTTTGGCACCGAGATGGGCGAGGTTTTCCCAGAACTCTCGGCGCGCGATGACATCATCGTGATCACTGACGAGGCGCATCGCAGCCAATACGACGTGCTGGCGAGCAACATGCGCCGCGCCCTCCCCAATGCCGCCTTCATCGGCTTCACCGGCACGCCGCTGATGGCCGGTGAGGAGAAAACGCGCGACGTGTTCGGCGATTATATTTCGGTCTATAATTTCTCGCAGTCGGTGGAAGATGGTGCGACGGTGCCGCTCTATTACGAGAACCGCATTCCCGAATTGCAGCTTACCCAAGGCGATCTGGAGGAGGCCGTGGAAGCGGTCATTGCTGATGCCGATCTTGATGAAGACGGCGAGAGGCAACTCGAACGCAAACTCGCGCGGCAATATCACCTCATCACACGCGATGATCGGCTGGAACGGATTGCCGAGGATTTGGTCAAGCATTTCGCCGGACGCGGGTATCGTGGAAAAGCGATGTTTATCGCCATCGACAAAGCAACGGCCGTTCGCATGTATAACAAGGTGCAGGTGCATTGGCAGGCTGAGATTGCCCGTCGTGCGGCGCTGCTCTCTGGCATGAAGGGCGAAGCACGCCAAGCAGCGGAAGCGGAACTGCGCTGGATGCACGAGACGGATATGGCCGTCATCGTCAGCCAAGGGCAAAATGAGATTGCCGATATGGCAGCGCGCGGACTCGATATTGCGCCGCATCGCACGCGGATGGTGCGCGAGGATTTGGACGAGAGGTTCAAGAAGGCCAATGATCCGCTGAGGCTGGTATTTGTCTGCGCGATGTGGATCACAGGCTTTGACGTGCCGACTTGCTCAACCGTCTATCTCGATAAGCCAATGAAAAATCATACGCTTATGCAAACCATCGCGCGCGCCAACCGCACGGCGGAAGGCAAGTCAGCCGGTATGATCGTCGATTATGTTGGTGTATTCCGTAATTTGCAAAAAGCGCTCGCTATATACGCTCAACCGTCTGCGGATGGCGCAGACCCCATTGAAGACAAGGAAGCGCTTGTAAAACGGCTAGCTGATGCCGTCGGGCAGGCGATGGATTTTTGTGGGCGACGTGGCATTGACCCACATAAAATTGTTGCCGCCAAGGGCTTTGCGCGCATATACGGATGTCCGTTCCCATCACAGCATCAACGGCATCAGCTAGTTTGGCTACGCGGATAGATTATGTGCAGAATGAACTGTCCGTGTCGCGCCCCACCGCCACAAAATATCTAGAGGGTCTGGCAGCGGGCGGCCTGCTGAACAAGCAGCGGATCGGGCGCAATGTCTATTATATCAACCAGCGGCTGGTCGCGCTGTTTGTCGATGGGGCGGCGTGATGTGAGACCAAACGGCGTCAAAATCCGGAGTTGGGGAAGGGCGGCTCTTGATCCAAAGCGGTCGCTAAGAATTTGGCGTTGAAAGCACTGTGAGCGCCCGCAATGGGCCGAAGTTATCCTGAGCGCTTTGGGAGGCGACTTGGAACGGGAGTCGTTCAGAAAGCAATGTTCTGTAAATCTCAACCCCGTGCCAGCTTCGTATCCGCTTTTGAGGGCTCGTTGGGATTTTCCCAAAAATAGGGTCCCGAGATTCGCGCAATCAGATCAGGTGGCAACGTGAGCGGTGTCGGCTTATGGCTAACTTGCGGGCGCAGGCGGTGTAACCCAGAGACACCCAAATTCGCATCATAGGCCTCTCCGTTAAAGCTGATCGTGTTGATATCATGATCATAACGCGGCGCCCCGGTAAAGGCATAGATCGCATCCAGAACGCGCTGTGGGTTTGATGTAAGGTTGCGGTAACTCACCAGCATCAGCCGTGCGCTATGCGGTCCATAAAATGCTTCTTTGAGGCCGTTGAGTGGGCCACCCACCAAGCCGGAGCCGACCATGAGCTGATCGGTGCGGGAATATATGGTCGAGTCCGGATCATAATTGACGAGTTGCGAGAGCTGCATGGGATTGATGGCGAACACCCGCTCAAAACTCTGGACGATTTCCGCGAGCGGACGCACGAGACAGACAAATTTGGTCTCGGGAAACAGTTTCAGCAACAGGTTGACCTTTGGCGTCCAATAGCGATTGGTATCAAAGATGACCTTGTCGCACTGATCAGCATAATAACTCTCGAACAGTCCGCGCAAAATGCGCTTGCGCTGAGCATTGTCAATGAATGCGTTGAACTCGTTAGCGTTACTCAGCCTATTCATCAGCGCATTGACGAGGCTGAAAACCGGACTGCTCATTCCCGCTGCGCAAGCCGAGTTCTGATTGAGCAATGCACCGAGCAGTGTTGATCCGGCGCGCGGTAGGCCGGTAATGAAAAATATCATTTGCATCGTTATCTACTACTCGTGCTTGTCCGTCGTCAAAACATTTGGGGCGATTCAGTTTGCTTTCGCACCGAATTGAAGCGAGATTTGAATCTCATGCTGAAGTCTTTTGTCAACACGGCCTAGTGCGCGCAAGTGTTGCCAGCCAAGCCGAGGGAAATGTCTGTCAGACCATTGACGCGTAGTATCGTCGAAATAGCGCCCGGCAAACAGGGCGTCCATGATGCTGGAGGCATCGGCGCAGGTATCCTTGTCGGCAAAAAGTCGTTCAGCGTTTGACCAACCGCCTTCACCTGAAGCTGCGCACCGCTGTAGCTGAGGGTGTAATTGGACGAAGCGGCGAGCGTGCCTTGCGTGATCGCGTAATTGCCCACGTTCGAGGCCGGGGTCGCGCTTGTCGTCAGCGCGCCCGTCAGGCTGTCGCCATTGACGAGGCCGGTGCTGCTGTAGGTCAACGCCGGGATCGCCGCGCCATAGATGCTCGTCTCAGCATTCGCCACCACGCTCAACGGTGCCGGGGTGATGCTGTAGGCGGTGGCGTTGCCGGGGGCCTGCACAAAGCTGAAGCTGTAGTTGGTGCTGTTTCCGGCAAATCCCGATCCGGTGATCGCGTAAGTGCCGACGTTCGCGGTTGACGTCGCGGTCGTGGCGAAGCTTGCGGTGCCGGTGGTGACGCCGCCCAGCGCATCACCATTGACCAGACCCGCAGCGCTCGCCGTGCCCGTGAGCGGTGCGATCGCCGCACCATAGACGCTGGTCGCCGGGGTCGCGGTATAGGTGATCGTCAGCGGTGCCGGGGTGATGACCTCGTTCGCACCGCTGTAGCTGAGGGTGTAATTGGACGAAGCGGCGAGCGTGCCTTGCGTGATGGCGTAATTGCCCACGTTCGAGGCCGGGGTCGCGCTTGTCGTCAGCGCGCCCGAGAGCGTGTCACCATTGACGAGGCCGGTGCTGCTGTAGGTCAAGGCCGGGATCGCCGCGCCATAGATGCTCGTCTCAGCATTCGCCACCACGCTCAACGGTGCCGGGGTGATATTGGCGCTGAGCGGGTTGAGGGTGTAATTGCTTGCCAGCGTGTAATTGCTTGCCTTGCTGCCGCCCAGGCTCAGCGCGCTCACGATGATCGGGATGGCGTTGCCCGCATTGGCGCTAGAGAAATTGGCGGTATAGCTGGCGATGTTCAGTCCACCCGCCGTCGAATCCGCCGTCGTCTCGCCCGCAAACACCGCGCCCGAAGTGTTGAGCGTCGCCGCCGTGGTGCCATTATAGACCCTGTTGTTGCCGACAAGTCCGGTGATCCCGGTGACGCTCAGCGATGCCGGGGTGATCGTCAGCGCCGCGCTTGCCCCCGTGCCCGAAATCAGATCATAGCCCTGCTGGATCGAATAAAGCCCGCCAATCGCCACGGTGTAGCTGCCCGCATTGGTGCAGCTCGCATCGCCACCCGCACACGCCAGCGCCGCCGTGCCTTTGACGAGTGCCGGAGTGGCCGCAACATTGCCCGCCAGGGTCACGGTGTAGGGCGTCGGTGAGCCCACTGCGCCCGCCTGATCAGCGCTGTTATAGGTGACACTTGCATTGACAAGCCCGCCTGCCACCGTTGCCGGAGTCAGAAACACCTTGAGCAGCGGATCGGTAAAGCCCGCATACATCCGCCAGCTCAACGCCTGCCCGCCCTGCGTATCGATGTTGCTGGTGTTCGTGGCGGTGAGGAAATTGCTCCAAGCCGCAGGATTAAACGCATAATTGGCCGCCGCCGTCTTCGTCGGGTCAGAGGTGACGGACAAGAGATTGGTGACGGTACCCAGATTTGCACCGACGCCCGCTGCCTGTCCGGTCGAATAACTGTCCCAGTAACTATTGCTGATGGTGCCACTAGAATACCCGCCAAAGCCGCCGACATCGCTCGCGCTGCCCGTTACTGCGCCGGTTGCATAGGCGTTGCTAATTATACCGCGATTATTCACCCCGAAGAACCCGCCGGTTTTGCTGAAGCCCGCATAGCCGCCGCCACTCACCGCACCCGTGGCATAAGCGTTGCTGATTGTGCCGGCGCTATTAACCCCGACAAACCCGCCAACTACGCTACCACTGCTCGTCACCGTGCCGGTGGCATAGGCGTTGGTGATCGTGCCCCCATTATACCCGACGAACCCGCCGTCATCGCCGAAGGTGCCGCTCACCGCGCCGGTCGCATACGCGTTGGTAATCGTGCCCGCGTTATACCCATCCAGCCCCCCGGCATTCTCATTAATGCCCGTGACGGCGCCGGTGGCATAAGCGTTGGTGATCGTGCCCCCATTATACCCAACCAACCCACCAACTTCGTTTTTACCGATTACGCTGCCACCGACCAGCCCGACGTTGCTGATGCTGGCGCCGGTTCCGACAGCGCCAAACAGGCCAACATAACTGGCGTTGGGCCGGTTGATTATGAGGGTGCTGATGCTATGGCCTGCACCATCAAACTTGCCGGAAAAGCCCGTGACGAGGCCCCCTTTCACAAACGCCGTGCCGTTCCACAAATTTCCCGCGCCATCGGCGCCGAGCGGGACAAAGCCGGTGCCCGCCCACATGCCGGCATAACTGCCCGGCGTCCCTGCCACGACCGCGCCGGTTTGGCTGAGATCGATATTATTGGCGAGTGCGTAACTGGCAGAAAGCGTCGTTCCGTTATAATCGATCAACTGGAGCTGATGTGCATTGGAAATCAGGATTGCGCCCGCCGCGTTGGTGCCATCCATCGCCGCTGTTGGCACCTCAAACGCAAGGAATGGGCGCGTCGTGTTGCCTGCCACATACACAAAGCCTGTTGGCGTCG
>JAGWQR010000159.1 GCA_028869975.1 Alphaproteobacteria bacterium
AAAAGGCCCACGCGCAGTGTCAGATCGGCAGTTACCCGTTTTTTCGTGAAGGGCGCGTGGGGGCCAATTTCGTGGTGCGCTCAACCGACGAAAATGCACTCGCCGCCTGTGTCGAGGATTTGCGCACGCGGTTGCTGGCACTTGGGCTCGTGGTTAAGGACGCCGCCTAGCCCCGCGCCCCGAACAAAGCCGTGCCAATGCGCACATGTGTCGCGCCCAGCATCACCGCCGCTTCCAGATCAGCGGACATCCCCATCGACAGCCCTTCCAGCCCATGGTCACGCGCCAATTTGGCGGTGAGCGCGAAATAGGGCGCGGTCTCCACCCCCGCCGGGGGCACCGCCATCAGCCCCGCCACATCAAGCCCCGCCGCGCGCGCTTCGCCCAGCAGCGCGGGCAGATCGGCGAGTGCGCAACCGCCTTTTTGCGGCTCATCCCCAATATTGACCTGGATGAAACAGCGCGGGCGCTTGCCGTGCTTCTCCTGTGCGCGCGCCAGCGCCGTCACCAGCGATGGCCGGTCAACGCTGTGGATGGTACAGAACAGCCGCACCGCATCTTCGGACTTGTTCGATTGCAACTGGCCGACCAGATGGAGATCAATATCCGGTTGCGCCTCGATGAGCGCGGGCCATTTGCACTGCGCCTCCTGCACCCGGTTCTCGCCGAACACGCACTGGCCAGCCGCGATGAACGGCGTAATCGCCTCAGCCGGGTAAGTTTTCGAGATGGCGATCAGCGAGATCGTTTCGGGCACGCGGCCTGCAACTTTAGCGGCGCGGGCGATATGCGCGCGCACCTCATCCAATCGTTCACGAGCTTGTTCAACTTCCATACGCGCGCCTATACGGGCGGTCATGCGCGCACGCCACCCCCTACCCCGCCTCTGGCTGATGAGCGATGAACGGCTGGGGGATGATTTTTTGGGGATTGTCGCAAGGTTGCCGCGCGGCGCGGGAATCGTATTCCGCCATTATGAGCTGGCGGCAAGCGAACGGCGCGCGCTGTTTGAGCAGGTGCGGCGGATAGCGCAGCGGCGCGGCCTGGTGTTGATACTCGCGGGATCAGGCACCCAAGCAAAGGCGTGGCGCGCCGATGGGGTGCATGGGCGTAACAGGCGACACACGCGCGCCCTGCTCCGCGCTGCCCCCGTCCACACCCTGCATGAGATGGCAGCAGCCCGGCGTGTGGGAGCGCAGATCGTGTTCATCTCGCCGGTGTTCTTAACCCGGAGCCACCCCGGCGCGCCTGCGCTCGGACGTATGCGATTCGCGCAACTGGCACAGCAGGCACACGCTTTCGGCATGGCACCAATCGCGCTCGGCGGGATGACGGCGTGGCGCGCCCGCACCCTCCCTCATGCCCATGGCTGGGCGGGGATCGACGCTTTCCTCTAACGCCCCGGCACCGTCGGCCCCAAGGGGCGCGGCAGCAGCAACGCGAGCAGTTTGGCGCGGCACTCACCATCGATCACGCCATCGATAGTGGTGGGGCGGAAGCGGCGCTGAAACGCGATTACCGCTGCCTGCGGCTCACTGACATCATAGCCGAAACGCTCCAGAGCCAGCAGAAAGCCGCCATCGGGCCAATGCGGGTCCATCAGATTCTGCGTCGGGCTGGGCAGCGCGAGCCGCAACTGCGCCAGCCATTCCCACGGAAACAGCTCCCCCGGATCATGCTTGCGTGCTGGCGCCACATCTGAATGGCCGACGATATTGCCGCGCGTAATCTTGTAGCGCGTCTGTATAGCCTGCATCAGCGGGATCAGCGCCTCGATCTGAGGTACAGGGAAGGGCTGGTAGCCGAATTCATGCCCCGGATTGACCAGCTCAATGCCGATACTCGCCGAATTGACATCCGTAACCCCACGCCACCAGGATTTGCCTGCGTGCCAGGCACGATACCCCTCTTCGACCATCTGCATGATCTGGCCATCCTCGGCGATCAGATAATGCGCCGAAACGCGTGGGCTTTGGGGATCGGTCAACCGCGCAATCGCCGCCGCTGCATCGGGCATCCCGGTATAATGGAGCACGATCATGCTCACCGGCAGCGTTCGGTTGTCATAATTGGGGGATGGTGTTGAGATCATCCCCCACTCATAGGCCGATTTTAGCCGATCCCGCAAGGATCAGCGCAGCATCATGCCATTTGCAGGCGCTTTAGCCTGCGGCGCAGCGCCTCTTCGGTAATCGGCTTGTTGAGATAGGCATTCACCCCATTTTTGAGCGCGATCC
>JAGWQR010000002.1 GCA_028869975.1 Alphaproteobacteria bacterium
CCGTTGGCTGCGCGCAAACCGGAGAGACACCGGACTTCCTGCGGGTGGGTGAGGGCGTGGGCCGGGCGATCGCCGAATCCGACCGGCGCGTGCTGCTGATTGCCAGCGGCTCGATGAGCCACCGCTTCTGGCCGCTTTCCAAGCTGCACCTGCATGAGGCGTCCGATCCCATCCATATCAGCCGCCCCGAAGCGCGCGAAGCCGATTATGAGCGGTTGGACTGGTTCGCCCAAGGCAATCATGCCGCCGTGATCGACACGATGCCCGAGTACCTCAAGCATGTGCCCGAGGCGCGCTTCGGCCATTATCTGCAAATGGCGGGCGCGTGCGGCGGGCGCGACTGGACGGCGAGGGGCGTGCGCTACTCCGATTATGAGAATGCGACCGGCACCTCCCAGGTGCATGTCTGGTTTGATATGGGGGCCTGATCAGGCCGCTTTGGCAAGCACCTGCGTTTCGATCCATGCAATAATCTCGGCGTTGCGGATGTGGTCATCAAGCACGTCTTCATCCACGCCCAACTGCCAGGCCAACCCGGCATCATCGGGCTTGGCGACCAGCGCTGAGAGCGTTTTGACATAAGCTTCCAGCGCCGCCGTGTCTGCAAAGAAACCCTGGGCGATCATGTCATCGGCATAGAGGGTGTAAAGCTGCACCAACTGCGCCAGATCAAATTCGGGGTGATATTGCACCGCCCATACGTCCGACTTCCCCAGCGGCACCACCGCCGCCTGCACCTTTGAATGCGCGTTCGAGGCGAGCAGGGTTGCGCCCTCTGGCATCCGCGTCACCTCGTCATAATGGATGCAGGTGGCGTCAAACACCGGGGGCTTGGCGCGGAACATGGGGTGCGCGCGGCCCGCCTCATTCAGCGTAATCTTGCGGGCAATGCCGACCTCGCGACCTTTGGCGCTATATTCGACCCTGCCGCCCGCCGCCATCACCGCGATCTGCAAACCCCAGCAACTGCCGAACATGGGCTTACCCAGCGCGCCCGCTTCTTTCACCATCGCGATCTGGTTGGTGACCGCAAATTCGGGGTCATAGGCATGGAGCGAGGAGCCGGTGATGATGATTCCGTCATAATCGGCCAGCATGCGCCCATGCGGAATAGCGCCCACCGGGGCGGGATCGGCGGCATTGACAACATCCACTTCCAGCTCGGGGAAATGCGCCTTGACCGCAAGCAAATAAATCTCGCTTGAGGAGCGCACTTTAAGCGCGGCACCTCTGGCACGCTTTTCGGCAGTGTTGCCTTCCATCATCAATAGTCGGGGCATTGAATGGCCTTTAGTTCATCAGGCTGCGGTAAGAGTTGGGCGGTATCCCGGCCCAGCGGGTGAAGGCACGGGTGAAAGTGGAGTGCTCGGCATAGCCCAGCTTGAGTGCAATCTGGGCGATCGAGGCTTTTGGATGCACGTGAAAATCGAGCACGGCCTGCCGCATCCGGCACTCGTCAAGCAGATGTTGAAACGAGAGGCCATCTTCCGCAAGCTTGCGCCGCATCGTCCGGCTCGACATGCCGATTGCCGCTGCGATCTTCTCCTGGTTGAGCACGCCATCGGCCAGCCGCGAAAACAGCATCATCTCCACCTTGTCGCGCACCGGCTTGGCGCGGCGGTGTGCAACAATCAGCCGTGAGAGCAGTTTCAAGTCGAACTTGTGGTCGTGCGCGGGCATGGGCAGATCGAGCATGGCGAGCGGGAATCTGAGTGCGTTGGTCTCGCCGGCAAATCGCAAACTCCCGCAACTGCGCACCGGCCCCACCGGACCTTGTTGCGCCTCGAACAGAAACTCGCTCTCGCGCCAGGCCGGGCCGGCGGCACGGCGGATGATCTGCGCCACAATCGCCAGCGTGAACAGCGCATCATGGTGGCGCGGCCAAATGTCGGGATCGAGAATACGATAGCTCACCTGCGCACACTCTGCCAGAACATCAAAGCGCAACTCGCACGCATCCTGCAACAATGGAAAATGCTCGGCAAACCGTTTTAGCGCTGTTCCCAGCGTTCTGGCACCCAGCACCGCATCTCCGACCTCGTGCAGCGCTGCGAGATCATAGCTTTCACCCAACTGCCAACTGAGTTGTGCAGCACCCGCGCATGCACCGACATATTCCGACAAGGCAACAAAGGATTTGAGGCTGATCTCGCCGTCCGGCGCAATCCAGATGCCGGGATCAATCGCGCAGACGCGGCCGGCCTCATCGGGGCTGATCCCCGCCGTTGCCATCATTTCCGCCCACCCGACCAGCGCAGCGGCCTTGACGGTAGCACTCCGCATCGAACTCCTCCAAGCATCCGCAACACGAGGTGCGATTCACCCACGGCCGGCATGATTTTCTGGACAGATCATGTCATATCCGCGAAGGTTAGTAAATATCGGCAGACCCGACAATGGCCGAAGCTGCCAAGCCTGCCAATTACCACATCGCGAGGGCGCGCGCAAAGGAGAGTCGAATGCAGGCCATATCAACCGACGTCAATAGCCGTGCTGCCATAGTCAGCGCGATTGCGCTTGGCACGCTGGGCGTGCTTTCCTTCATTATCCAACCCGCCGAGGTGCAGGGTTTTGTTTCCGTGTTGCGTATGAATGACGCTGCGGCCAATGGTCTCGCCGGCGATGAGATGA
>JAGWQR010000160.1 GCA_028869975.1 Alphaproteobacteria bacterium
CAGAGAAAATATAATCGGTATGGCTTTCGGGCAGCCTATATTTCATCACGCCCGCACCCGGCCCGGTGCCGAACAGCCCGCCCGCCATGATTGTTTCATGGGCCGCATCGATCTGGTTATGCTCACCCAGCGCCGGAAACAGAAAATCATTGATCCTTTGCGTCGCCACCGGATAAAATTCATAGGCCGCAACCACGCCCACGCCCCCCGCTGCGCCGAACAGTCCGATCAGTTTCATCGACATGCCACCCAAAAGCATCAGCGCGAGCCAGCTCATGCAGAAAATGATCGTCTGGCCAAAATCCGGTTCTTTCATCAGCAGTGCGGCAATGATTGCGGTCAAGGCGCCGGTCAGCGGCACGATCGGCAAGGTCGGTTCCTGTTCGCGCAAGCTCAGCATCCACGCCATCGCGACGACATAAAATGGTTTAAGAAACTCCGAGGGCTGGAACCGCAGCATTCCCGACCCGATCCAGCGCTGCGCGCCGTTCGCCGATGAACCGATCAGCGGCACTGTCACCAGCATGACGCTGAAGAATGCGGCGCCAAACAGTGCATAGCGACGCGCCATCTGCGTCGGCATCGTGGATATGACAAACATCACCGGCAGCCCGAGCGCGACAAACCCCACCTGCCGCCAGAAATAATAGAGCGGTGGCAGGTGCCCCTCACCAACCATGTGCCGCGCCGCAGCAGCGGGTGAGGCCGCCGCAACCGCAATCAGGCCGATCGAAACGAGCAGCAGTACGAGCAGCAGCAGCACCCGGTCGATCTCCCAGAACCACATGCTGAACGGTGAGCGATCCGCCCGGCCCAGCGGCGCGGCCCCCTTGCGGCGTTTTGCGATGGTGGTCATGCCAGTGCCTCCACGAACTGCTTGAACGCATCCCCACGTGCTTCGAAATCACGAAACTGGTCGAACGAGGCGCAGGCGGGCGAGAGCAGCACCGTGTCGCCAGTGGCGGCGGCTTGGCGCGCATCATGGACGGCACGTTCGAGCGTTCCTGATGGGGTGACGGGCATATGGGGTCTGAGCAGGCGCGTGAACAGCGGCATGGCCTCGCCGATGGTGTACGCCGCTTTCACATGGCTGAAATGCGGCGCGCAGGCGTCAAGGTTCTCGGTCTTGGCCTGCCCGCCCAATATCCAGTGAATGGCCGGGTAAGCCGCAAGCGCGGGCGCGACGGACTCGGGGTTGGTCGCCTTCGAATCGTTGATATAGCTGACGCCATTGACCTTCCGCACCCGCTCGCACCGGTGTGGCAGGCCGGGGAAGCTGCGCAAGCCCCGCTCAATCTCCGCATCAGATATGCCGAGCGCCAGCGCAACGCGGCTGGCCGCACGGATATTCTGTGCATTATGCGGGCCTTGCAGCGCAGGGTAATTCGACTGATCGAAATCCGCTACTTCCCCCTTGATCGCCAAATGTCCCGCAGACTGCATCTGAAACAGCCGCGCCTTGCTTGCCGCATAAGCCTCAAACCCATCATACCGATCCAGATGATCGGGCGTGATGTTGAGCAGCACCGCGACATCGCAATCGAGGCTGAAAGTCAGGTCGATCTGGTAGCTGGAGAGTTCGAGCACATACACCCCGTCCCGAGGCAGCGGCGCCTGCGCGAGGA
>JAGWQR010000161.1 GCA_028869975.1 Alphaproteobacteria bacterium
CGCCACGCGCACCAGCGCCAGCCCTTGCGCGCGCACCAGCGGCGCGATCAAGTCAGTCAGGGCGGCAATATCGGCCATTCAATCTCCAAATGCATAACATCAGGCAAACGGCGTTGGCACCGGATCCTTGCGGAACCAGCCCTCGGCATTCTGTCGATGTCGTGATGCACCTCTGTATAAGCGAGAATACGCGGATGCGCAAGCGCTATTGTATTCGCGTCACGCGCACGCCCTTGGCGCGGAGCATCGCGATCACCGAATCACGTCCGGCCAGATGCCCCGCGCCCACCGCCATGAAGGTCACGCCGGGCCGGTCAAGCTGCGCCGCCACCCAGTTCGCCCAGCGCACGTTGCGATTATGCAGCAGAATTCGTGTCAACTCGGGGTCGGAGCGCTCGTCCCGATCAAAGGCGCGCGCAATTTTTTCCGTCTTGCCCTGTTCCCAGGCCCGGATCATTTCGGCGGTCTGTGCATTGCTCTTGGCTGCGTCATCAATGAAGGATTCAAAAAATTTCTCCTGTCCGCCCAAGGAAACCGAATCGAGATAACTGAGTTGCTCGCTGATTGTCTCCAGCCCGTTGACCGGCTTGTGCGCGACATTGAAATCGTTGGCTAGCCCATGCTCGACCCCGTTTTCCGCATCATATTGCCCGTCCTTGAGCACGAGCCCGGATAACGAAATAACGACCGCCCAGGTTTTGAAGGGCTTCAGGCCCGCCGCATTGACATGATATTTTGCCAGCAGCGCGGCGAGCGCAGCCCGCTTGGCCGGGCGTACACGATCAACTATATCGGGCAGATTTGTGCCATAGCCCACAGCGTTGAACGCCTTGAGCATCGCGGCCTGATCGTCGAGATTGCCGACTTCAAGATAAAGGTTTGATGAGGCCTGCTCGGCCTGTTCCAGTGCTGGCGTGTGCCATTGCAAACCCTGTGGCAGGACATGCACGGTGCCAAACAGATAGATAGTGCCTGCGCGCCCCTGTGCCTTCCACAGCCCCGGATGCACATTATCCGCATGGGCCGGCGCGACAACAAGCCCGATCACCAGACATACGAACCAGAACAGATTGCGCAGCAACATCATAACAAACTCCTTGGTGGATTGCCGGATCGATAGCGCGCGCGCCTTGACCGCGCCAGCCCTATCCGCCAAAGCGCCGCGCATGAAGACACAGGCGGGGCCCCTCACTTTCCAGCGTATGATCCTGACGCTGCATGATTATTGGGGACGCCAAGGCTGCGTCATTCTCCAGCCCTATGATATGGAGATGGGCGCGGGCACTTTCCATCCTGCTACCACGATCCGTTCGCTCGGGCCGAACCCGTGGAAAGCGGCCTATGTCCAGCCCTCACGCCGCCCGACCGATGGCCGCTATGGCGAAAACCCCAACCGGCTGGGCCATTATTACCAGTATCAGGTGATTTTGAAGCCCTCGCCGCCGGATTTGCAAGAACTTTATCTCGGCAGCCTCTCCGCGATCGGCATCGATCCGCTGCTCCATGACATCCGCTTTGTGGAAGATGACTGGGAAAGCCCCACGCTCGGTGCATGGGGGCTGGGCTGGGAAGTGTGGTGCGATGGCATGGAGGTGACGCAGTTCACCTATTTTCAGCAGATGGGCGGGTTCGATTGCAAACCGGTTTCGGGCGAGCTGACCTACGGGCTTGAGCGGCTCGCCATGTATATTCAGGGCGTGGACAATGTCTATGACCTCGCCTTCAACGATGATGGCGTAACGTACGGCGATGTGTTCCTTGAGAATGAGCGCCAGATGAGCAGCTGGAATTTCGAGGTGGCGAACACCGAAACGCTGTTCGATGCGTTCAGAAAAGCCACCGCCGAGTGCGAGAATTGCCTGGAGCACAAGCTCCCCATCCCTGCTTATGAACAGGCGATCAAGGCGAGCCATATCTTCAACACACTGCAGGCGCGCGGCGTCATCTCGGTTGCCGAGCGGCAGGCCTATATCGGGCGTGTGCGCGATTTGGCCAAGGGGGCATGCGCGGCGTGGATGGAAAAGAACGGGTGGGCGGCATGAGCGCGACCGCCGACTTTCTGCTTGAACTGCGCTCGGAAGAAATTCCCGCGCGGATGCAGGCACAGGCTCGCGCAGAGCTGGAGAAGCTGTTTCGCGCCGAACTCGCCAGGGCGGGGCTGAACACCGATCAGATCACCACCTACGTCACGCCCCGCCGTCTCGCCCTCATCGCGCGCGGCCTGCCGCTTGAAACCGCTGCCACATCCGAAGAGATCAAAGGGCCAAAGATCGGTGCGCCGCCGCAGGCGCTGGAAGGATTTTTGCGCAAGACGGGTTTGACCCAAGACCAGATCACCGAGCGCGATGGCGTGTATTTCGCGATAATCAACAAGTCGGGTCGCAAGACAGCAGACGTACTCGCCGAGGCGATCCCCGAGATCATCCGCAATTTCACTTGGCCCAAATCAATGCGCTGGGGCGTGGCGTCGGCGTCCACTGAATCCTTGCGCTGGGTGCGGCCGTTGCAGGGCATTGTCGCGCTGCTGGGAGAGACGCAAGTGCCCTGCGCGGTTGACGGCATCAGCAGCGGGCGCGAAACCCTCGGCCACCGTTTCCATGCGCCCGGCCCCATCTCGATCAATTCTGCCGCGACCTATGCCGATCAGCTGCGCGCATGCCATGTCATCGTCGATCAGGACGAGCGGGCGACGATCATCCGCGAGGGCGCGACCCAAGCCGCAGCGGCTGCCGACCTCATCCTTGTCGCCGATGAAGCACTGGTGGCCGAGAATGCCGGCCTCACCGAATGGCCAGTGCCGCTGCTCGGGCGCTTTGATGCGGCGTTCCTTGCTGTGCCGCCCGAGGTGATCCGGCTTACCGCCAAGCTCAACCAGAAGTATTTCATGTGCACGTCGGCGGATGGCAAGCTGGCCAACGCCTTTGTCTGCACTGCCAATATCGCGGCATCGGATGGCGGCACGTCGATTGTGGCGGGCAATGAGCGGGTGCTCGCCGCGCGGCTTTCCGACGCCAAATTCTTCTATGAGCAGGATTTGAAAACCCCGCTCGCGATTCATGCCGAGAAGCTCAAGGACATCGTCTTCCACGAGAAGCTCGGCACCGTGGCCGACAAGGTCGAGCGCGTGGCGCTGCTGGCGCGGACGCTGTGCTATTGGGGGATCGTCAAAGGCGATCCGGCGCTCGCTGAACAGGCCGCGCGGCTGTGCAAGGCCGATCTTGTCACCGGCATGGTCGGCGAATTCCCCGAATTGCAGGGGATTATGGGCGGCTATTATGCGCGTGCCGAAGGGCTGCCGGACGCAGTGGCCGACGCGATCCGCGATCATTACAAGCCGGTTGGTCAAGGCGATGAGGTGCCAACCGCACCGGTTACCGTGGCGGTAAGCCTGGCGGACAAGCTGGATACCTTAGCCTGTTTTTTTGTGATTGATGAAAGGCCGACCGGATCGAAAGATCCCTATGCTCTGCGGCGCGCAGTGCTCGGTGTGATACATCTTCTTGTCGCGAACAATCTGCATATGGATTGGAGGTCTGTACTCCGCGCTTTCTTGCAATGGTTTGACAAACAGAGGGACGGGAAGCCCATGCAAAGTTTTGAACCGAGCCCTCCGGAATATCAGCGCCCATTCGAGGAAAAAGGAGAACTGCTGATTGATTTCCTCATCGACCGTCTCAAAGTTCAGCAGCGTGAAGCGGGTGTGCGGCATGATCTGATCGATGCGGTGTTTGCTGCCAAGAACAAATATGGTCCCAATGAGAATAATCTGGCGCGCCTGCTCGCGCGCGTTCGTGCGCTCCAAGCGTTCATCACCACCGAAGATGGCGCGAACCTGCTTGCCGGGTATAAGCGTGCGGCGAATATCTTGAAGCAGGCGGGAGCTGTGCCTGAAACAACCACCGTGCCCGATGGGCTTGAGCCAGCCGACCGCGCCCTGCGCCAGGCCCTCGATGCCGCCGAGGCACGCGCGGCAGAATCAGTCTGGGAAGAGAGATTCGAAGAAGCCATGTCCGTGCTCGCCACATTGCGCGCGCCGATTGACCAATTCTTCACCGATGTCATGGTGAATGCCGAGGACGCAGCGGTGCGCGCGTTCAGGCTCGGGTTGCTCGCGCGGTTCCGCGACGCGGTGCACCAGGTGGCTTATTTTTCAAAGATCGAGGGGTAACAGCCCCCGGTTATCACAAGGGAAGACAAAGATGACACAATATGTTTACCGTTTCGGCGGCGGAGTTGATGATGGCGGGGCCGGGGACAAGAATCTCCTCGGCGGCAAAGGCGCAAACCTGGACGGCATGGCCGCAATAGGCCTGCCGGTGCCGCCCGGCTTCACGATCACCACCGCAATGTGCACCCGTTATCTGCAAGAGGGGGAGAAGTTTCCTGACAGCCTGCACGCCGAAGTCGCGAGCGGGATTGCGCATATTGAAGGGCTGACCGGGCGTAAATTTGGCGATCCGGCCAATCCGCTTCTCGTTTCGGTGCGTTCGGGCGCGCGGGTGTCGATGCCCGGGATGATGGATACGGTGCTCAACCTCGGGCTGAATGATGCGACGGTGGCAGGGCTGGCGGAGTCGAGTGGCGATGCGCGCTTTGCCTGGGACTCATATCGCCGCTTCATCCAGATGTATGCCGATGTCGTGCTCGGGCTCGATCATCATGCGTTTGAGGATGCACTCGAGGTCGCCAAGGAGGATAATGGCTATTTTCTGGACACCGAACTGAGCGCCGATGACCTGCAAAAGCTGGTCGCGACCTATAAGGGTCTTGTCGCGCAGCAATGGGGCAAGCCGTTCCCTCAGGATGTGCATGACCAACTCTGGGGTGCGGTGGGTGCGGTATTCGGCTCGTGGCAATCCGAGCGAGCGAAAGTCTATCGCCGCCTCAACAGGATCCCGCACGACTGGGGCACGGCGGTCAATGTGCAGGCGATGGTGTTCGGCAATATGGGCGAGACCTCGGCGACCGGCGTCGCGTTTACCCGTGATCCCGCGACCGGTGAACGCGCTTATTATGGCGAATTCCTCATCAACGCACAGGGCGAGGATGTCGTCGCAGGTATTCGCACGCCGCAATATCTGACCAAAGCGGCGCGCGTGCGTGCGGGCGCGAAACCGGCGAGCATGGAAGAGGCGATGCCGGAGGTATATGCCGAGCTGGCGCGCGTGTTCGATACGCTCGAAATACATTACCGCGACATGCAGGACATCGAGTTCACGGTCGAGCGCGGGACTCTCTGGATGTTGCAAACCCGCTCGGGCAAGCGCACCGCAAAAGCCGCGCTCAAAATTGCCGTCGATATGGCGAACGAGGGACTTATCAGCCGCGAAGAGGCGATCAAGCGTGTCGATCCGGCGGCGCTCGACCAGTTGCTCCACCCGACGCTTGACCCCAAGGCCGTGCGCGATGTGCTGACCAAGGGTCTGCCTGCTTCGCCGGGCGCGGCCTCAGGCAAGATCGTGTTCGATGCGGATGGCGCCGAGAAGCAAGCGGAAATGGGCGAGAGCGTCATCCTCGTGCGCGTCGAAACATCGCCGGAGGATATTCACGGGATGCACGCCGCCAAGGGCATCTTGACTGCACGCGGCGGCATGACGTCACACGCCGCCGTGGTGGCACGCGGGATGGGGCGGCCGTGCGTGTCGGGCGCGGGCGCGCTGAGCATTGATGCCAAGGCGAAGACGCTACATGTCGGCGACCGGGCCTTGCGCGAAGGCGACATCCTCACCATCGACGGCGCTTCGGGCGAGGTGATGGCGGGCGCGGTGCCGACTGTCCAGCCCGAACTTGCCGGCGATTTTGGCGTTCTCATGCAATGGGCTGATGCGAACCGCCGCATGAAAGTGCGCACCAACGCTGAAACCCCGCATGATGCGAAGGTGGCGCGTGACTTCGGCGCGGAGGGAATCGGCTTGTGCCGCACCGAACATATGTTCTTCGATGCCGCGCGGATCACCGCCGTGCGTCAGATGATTCTGGCCGAGGATGAAAAGGGCCGCCGTGCCGCCCTCGCGAAATTGCTGCCCGAGCAGCGCCGTGATTTTACCGAAATTTTCGAAGTGATGGCGGGGCTGCCGGTGACGATTCGCCTGCTCGATCCGCCGCTGCATGAATTCCTGCCGCATGAAGAAGCCGAGTTTGCCGAGGTGGCAGAGGCGGCGGGCGTCGGCATCGAAGTACTCAAACGCCGCGCCGCCGAATTGCATGAGTTCAACCCGATGCTCGGCCATCGCGGCTGCCGCCTGGGTGTGACCTATCCCGAAATCTATGAAATGCAGGCGCGCGCGATTTTCGAGGCGGCATGCGCGCTCCGCCAAGCGCCCGTGCCTGAAATCATGATTCCGCTCGTTGCCACGCGCAAGGAGCTCGAACTCATGAAGGCGCTGGTTGATACGACCGCACAAGCTGTTTTCGCCGAAACCGGCAAGACCATCATCTATCTGGTCGGTACGATGATCGAGCTGCCACGCGCTGCGTTGCGGGCGGGCGAGATTGCCCATGAAGCCGCATTCTTTTCCTTCGGCACCAATGATCTGACCCAGACTACGCTCGGCGTGTCGCGTGATGACGCTGCACGCTTCCTCAGCGTTTATGTCGACAAGGGCATTTACGCGCGCGACCCGTTCGTCAGCCTCGATACCGAGGGCGTCGGCGAACTGATCACGATTGCAGCGGAGCGTGGCCGCAAGACCCGCCCAGACATTAAGCTCGGCATTTGCGGCGA
>JAGWQR010000162.1 GCA_028869975.1 Alphaproteobacteria bacterium
AGCGCGGGCGGCAGCTCAACCGCGCGCTTGGCGACCATCGGCACGATGATATAGCCATCGATGACATGGATCGCGATCCAGACGCCAATTGCGGCAAAGCCGGTGTGCAGCCCGCCCGAAAAGCCGACGAGCACCATTGTCACGCCTGAAACAATCGCGCCGATATTGGGCAGAAACGCCAGAATGCCGGTAATTGCGCCGAGCAGCGCCGCCATCGGCACCCCGGAGATGCCGAGCAGCAGCCATGAGCCACACCCCTCGATCAGCATCCCCAGCAAGCGCCCGGCCATGAGCCGCCGCAGCGTATGGCCCATCGCCAGCATCGTGATATGGAAACTGGCGCGATATGCGGAAGGCAGCAGCCAGCTTAAGCCCCGCTCATACAGACGCGGCTCGGCGGCAAGAAACAGCCCGAGCACCGTAATCAGAAAGAGCTGCGTCACCACACTCACCGCACTGCCGACAGCGCTGGTCAGCCGCCCCGCCGAATCGAGCAGTTGCCGCCCCAGTTCGGCGGTCTGCCCCGGATTGATCCTCATCCCGTGATGTCGGGCAAACTGCATCCCCGCCCGCGTCTGCGCCACGATCACATCGCGCAGCGTTGCTGCCTGATCGGCCAGTTGTGTCGTCGCCAGCCAGACAAAGCCTGCGAGCAGCACTACAACAATCCCGATTGTCATCAGCAGCCGCCAGCCGCGCGCGATGGGCAGCACCCGCCCGATCAGCCGCGTGCCGCCATCAAGCATCGATGCCAGCACAATGGCCGCGCCTATCAGCAGCAGCGGTTGCGCCAGCCACCAGACCAGCAGCGCCGCAGATACCATCGCAATCCACACGCCCGCGCGCTTGATCTCGTCGCGTACCAGTGGATCGCGGAACTCGCCCGGCCCAGGTTCGTCGTCAGTTGAAGGCGTGCTCAATTTGGTGTCCGGGCGGGGCGCAGACTGGTGCCCGCCCGCCCAGAGCGCAGGGCGCCAATCCAGCTCAGCGGGTTATACCAGCGCTGCGAGCCATTCAGCGAATAGGTGATGAACTCGGCGCGCCCGCCGAGTTGCTCCCAGCCGATCGGGCCACCCAGCCCTTCTTCGAATTCAGGCACGCGGCTGTCGGCAGAGCGGTCGCGATTGTCGCCCATCACAAAAACCTGGTTGGGCCCCACCGTAACCGGCGGATAATTATCGACACTCGGCCGGTCGTTGAACTGGATGATGTTGTAATAGCGGCCATTGGGCAGCGTCTCGCGCACAATCGGCAGGCGGCAATACATCTTGCCATCCTTGCCCTGGGTCAGCGCGCCCGGATAATTATTATAGTCACCAAGGCACTTGGTATTCTCGTCAACCGGCAATAGCAGATCGGGCTGCGGATCGTGCCGCACCGGCACGCCGTTGATGATGGGGATGCCGTTGCGTAGCTCGATCCGGTCCCCCGGCAGGCCGATCAGCCGCTTGATATAATCGACATTGCGGCCCGGCGGGCTGAGCACCACCACGTCGCCGCGCTCGGGTAGATGGCCGAACAGCCGCCCGTCCATATGCGGCAACTGGACAAACCAGCTATTGTCGGCAGCATCTTCCGGCGAAAGGAACGGTGTTTTAAGAATGTTGATTGGATTCGGAATCGTCGGGGACACGAACGACCAGCCATAGGGGAATTTCGTCACTACGATCTGATCACCGACTTCCAGCCCTGGGAGCATCGATTCGGAGGGGATATAAAAAGGCTTGGCGATGAAGCTGTGGAACGCGAGCACCGCGAGCAGCAGCAGGACAATGCTTTTCAGCTCGGATTGCCAGGTGGTTGGCTGCGCCGCTTTCTTGGCCTTTTTGGGGGCCTTGTCATCGAGGGGCGCGGATTCGGTCATGCTCGTCATAAGGGCTTTCTGATAATGGGCGGGCTTCGAGGATGATGAACGCCTGCGCCCATGGAAAATCGTCGGTTAAGGTCAGATGAACGATAATGCTGTGCCCCGGCGGCGTCATCGCGTCAAGTCTGGCGCGCGCGCCGCCGGTGAGGGCAAGGGTGGGCGCGCCTGAGGGCGCATTGACCACGCCAATATCGCGCATGAACACGCCTGCCTTGAACCCGGTGCCGACCGCTTTCGAGAAGGCTTCCTTGGCGGCGAAGCGCTTGGCATAGGTTGCGGCGCGGGTGAACGGCCGGCTGGCGGCCTTGGCCTGTTCGACGGGGGTGAACACACGCTGTTCGAACCGCGCGCCAAAGCGATCGAGCGAGGCCTGTATCCGCTCGATATTGCACAGATCGGAACCAAAACCGATAATCACCGCGCCGCCGCCATACGCGCCTTCATCTCGCGCACGCTGTCTGCCAGCCCCGTGAAGATCGCCTCGCCAATAAGAAAGTGCCCGATATTGAGTTCGGCAAGCTGCGGGATGGCGGCGATGGGTGCAACATTATCATATGTTAGGCCATGCCCCGCGTGCGGCTCGATGCCGTTCTTGGTGGCGAGCGCCGCCGAATCGGCAATACGTTTGAGTTCTTCCGCGCGCGCCGCGCCGCTCAGATGCGCATAACGCCCGGTATGGAATTCAACCACCGGCGCTTTCAGCCGCACTGCCGCGTCCAACTGGCGCAGATCAGGCTCGATAAACAGGCTCACCCGGATGCCCGCATCGTAGAGCTGCGCAATAATGGGCACGAGAGCCGCCGCCTGCCCCGCCGCATCCAGCCCGCCCTCGGTGGTGCGCTCCTCGCGCTTTTCAGGCACGAGGCACACGGCATGGGGCCTGTGATGCAGCGCAATCGCGAGCATTTCATCGGTTGCCGCCATTTCCAGATTGAGCGGCACGGTCAGTTCAGCCATCAACCGGCTGATGTCCTCGTCGCGGATATGCCGCCGGTCTTCACGCAGATGTGCTGTAATCCCATCCGCCCCTGCCGTTACCGCCAGCAGCGCCGCCGCAACCGGATCGGGATGATCGCCACCCGCCGCCGCTGTCCAGCGTGCGTTGCGGATGGTTGCGACATGATCGATATTGACCCCAAGGCGCATAAGCGCAGACATCATACCGCCCGACTGCCGGGCTTTACAGCAGGAATCGCGGCCAGCTCCGGCGGCAGCGCATCGGCTTCATAGGCTGCCACCTCGAGCTTGAGCAGCGCATGGAAGGGAACACCCAGATCAACCGGCTCAGCGGAACGATCAACAATCGCCCCTGCCGCCACAACTTTGCCGCCCGCCGCCTTGATCGCCGCAATCGCCTCACGCGACGACAGGCCGGTGGTGACGACATCTTCCATCATCATCACTTTTGCACCTGATTTAATCTCGAACCCGCGCCGCAACTCGAAGGTGCCCGTTGGGCGTTCCAGAAACAGCGCGTTGACACCGAGCGCACGGCCTATCTCGTGCCCGGCAATAATCCCCCCCATCGCGGGTGACACGACAATTTCTATTTCGGCCCTTAGATCACGTGGCATTTTGGCGACCAGCGCCGAGGCGAGTCGCGCGGCAACCAAAGGGTTTGCCAGCACGCGCGCGCATTGCAGATAAAGCGGGGAATGCAAGCCCGAAGACAGAATGAAATGCCCTTCCCGCATGGCATCCGCTGCTCTGAATTCTGCAAAAATAGCTTCTTCGTTCATAAGTTTCCCTTGTTTTGTGGGCAGAAATAGGATGACGTTAAAGGCCGCGCAAGCATCATTGACATATTCATAAAAAATAATATGTTCAGTGCTTGAGTGCAGCACGTTTCTTTTCTATAGCTCCGCCGAACTGGCTGTCGCAACCATGCGCGCATGGCGACACGGGTGGAGGAACAAGGACGTTATGAAGCGGGTAGTTAAACAGATTTCAGCATTGGCGCTGACTTTTACGGCGCTTGTTTTTGCGCCGGCGCTCGTTGCAGCGAAGGCACCTGATGCGGCCCCTGCGGTTGCGGCTACGGTCCCTGCAGCAGCCCCGGCGGATATGACTCCGCCCGCTGATCCCGCCAATCTGACCCCGACACCGGGTGTCGGCCAGCCGACCTCCGATTTCTGGGGCAGCATTCAGCTCCAGCCACAGGTGACGACAAACGGCAAGTTCGCAGCATGGATGGAGAGCAGCTTTCTGATGCCGCTTATTACGGTCATTTCGCTGTTCGTGCTCTTTTTGCTGCTCTGGGTAATGGCGCGCTATAACCGCCGGGCGAATCCAACACCCGCCAAGACCTCGCACAACACATTGATTGAAATCATCTGGACGGCTGTGCCTGCCATCGTGCTGATGGGGGTTTTCCTGCCCTCGTTCAAGCTGCTGCGAGATCAGTATGCCGCCTCTTACGGGGATGGGGTTGTTCTCAAAGCGACCGGGCATCAATGGTATTGGACGTATAAATACCCTGACAATGGCGACTTTGAAATTACCTCGAAAATCCTGCCCGATGCCGATGCCGCGCAGCGCGGTGATCCGCGCAATCTGGGCGTGGACAACCGCATTCTTGTGCCGGTGAACACGCCGATCAAGCTGCTGACCACCTCTGACGATGTTATTCACAGTTGGGCGGTGCCCGCGCTGTGGACAAAGATGGACGCGGTGCCCGGCAAGATCAACGAGGCCGGGTTCACGATCAACCGCATAGGAGTCTATTATGGCCAGTGTTCGGAGCTGTGCGGCGCGCTGCACGGTTTCATGCCGATTGCGATTGAGGCGGTCTCCAAGGAACGGTTCAATCAGTGGATTGCCGCACATGGCGGCCATGCCAAGGGCGTTAACCTCGCACCGGCGGCGGATGCTGCGGGCAACAGCGCTGCCCCTTCCATCGACGCCAATGCCGCTGCGCCCGCCGCCACAACCAATATAGCTTCGAAGTAAGGACAGACACGACATGACTGACGTCGCACTTCAACCTTCTGCCTTTCAGGCGCATGGCGCGGATGAGCATCATCATGATGCGGATCACAAGCCTGGCTTTTTTGCGCGCTGGTTCCTGTCCACCAACCATAAGGACATTGGCACGCTCTATCTCATCTTCGCGATCTGCGCCGGCATTATCGGTGGCGCGATTTCCGGGCTGATGCGCTGGGAACTGGCTGAGCCCGGGATCCAGCATCTGCCGACCTGGCTCGCGATCGAGGCGGATTTCCTGCGCAATTTCGGGGTGGAGGTGGATGTTTCGCACACCGCCGCGCTCCATATGTGGAATACGCTGGTGACGGCGCACGGCCTCATCATGGTGTTTTTCATGGTCATGCCTGCGATGATCGGTGGCTTTGGCAACTGGTTTGTGCCGATTATGATTGGCGCGCCCGACATGGCGTTCCCGCGCATGAACAATATCAGCTTCTGGCTGACGGTGGCGGGCTTCTGCTCGCTGATGATCAGCCCCTTTGTCTCGGGCGGCACTGGCCTGGGTGCGGGCACCGGCTGGACGGTCTATGCCCCGCTTTCCACCTATGGCAGCCCGGGTCCTGCGGTTGATTTCGCGATCTTCTCGCTGCACCTCGCGGGTGCGGCCTCGATTCTCGGGGCGATCAACTTCATCACCACGATTTTCAACATGCGCGCACCGGGGATGACCATCCACAAGATGCCGCTGTTCGTCTGGTCTGTGCTGGTGACGGCGTTCCTGCTGCTGCTTGCGCTGCCCGTGCTTGCGGCCGCGATCACGATGCTGCTGACCGACCGCAACTTCGGCACCACTTTCTATGATTTCAAGGGCGGTGGTGATCC
>JAGWQR010000163.1 GCA_028869975.1 Alphaproteobacteria bacterium
CTGCACCGTCTGCGCGCGCGAAGGCCACGTGACCTTGTTGGTCTCGCTGCGCACCTGGCGGAAAAACTCACTTACTGATGGCCGTGCCACACTCAATCATCCCGTTTCTACATCGTTCTGCGAAAAGCCGCCATCATCCGGAGAGCCAGAGATACGTAATACCGATTCAGCAGATGGGCAGCCCTAGCAGGAAATTCAAGCATTGCAAGAGGGCAGGCAAGCATGGCACCGTAGTGTCACATTGTTCGCCGCCGCGCTGATAACCAAGCTGTTCATTTAGTGGGCTGTGCATTTACTCCGGATACGGTAGAGAGCTATTATTATATTATTTCAAAGAGGATATTATGCGCCAGATTGACCATATGATCGCGGGTGGTGTGCGCCTCCCGTCTGCCCGCCGGGGTGATGTATTTAACCCCAACACCGGCGCTGTGCAGGCACAGGTCGCACTGGGTGACAAGGAGGTGCTTGAGGCAGCGGTCGCGGCAGCACTCGCGGCCCAGCCCAAATGGGCGGCGACCAATCCGCAGCGGCGTGCCCGCGTGATGTTCAACTTCAAGGCGCTGGTTGAGAAGCATATGGACGAGTTGGCGCACATGCTTTCTTCCGAGCATGGCAAGGTGATTGCCGATTCGAAGGGCGACATTCAGCGCGGGCTGGAGGTGGTCGAGTTTGCCTGCGGCATCCCGCATGTGTTGAAGGGCGAATATACCCAAGGCGCAGGGCCGGGGATCGATGTTTATTCGATGCGGCAACCTATCGGCATTGGTGCGGGGATTACGCCGTTCAACTTCCCCGGCATGATCCCGTTATGGATGGGCGCAGTCGCGGTCGCGTGCGGCAATGCATTCATCCTCAAGCCTTCCGAGCGCGATCCGAGTGTGCCCAACCGACTGGCGGAACTGATGCTGGAAGCGGGTGCGCCGGAAGGTATTTTCCAGGTGGTGCATGGCGACAAGGAAATGGTCGATGCCATTCTCGATCATCCGGCGATCGGCGCGGTCTCGTTCGTCGGCTCATCAGACATCGCGCATTATGTTTACCAGCGCGGCGTCGCGGCGGGCAAGCGCGTGCAGGCGATGGGCGGGGCGAAGAATCACGGCATTGTCATGCCCGATGCCGATCTTGACCAGGTGGTCAATGACCTGTGCGGCGCAGCATTCGGCTCGGCGGGAGAGCGTTGCATGGCGCTGCCCGTTGTGGTGCCAGTGGGCTATGAGACGGCGGAAGCGCTCAAAGCCAAGCTGATCCCCGCGATCCACGCGCTCAAGGTCGGGGTCTCAACAGACGCGGAGGCGCATTATGGCCCGGTCGTCACCGCTGCGCATAAGGCAAAGATCGAGGACTGGATCCAGACCTGCGCCAATGAAGGCGGCGAGATCATCATCGATGGGCGCGGGTTCACCCTGCAAGGCCATGAGCAGGGCTTCTTCATCGGCCCTACGCTGATCGATCATGTCACGCCAAAGATGAGCAGCTATCATAACGAGATTTTCGGCCCCGTGTTGCAAATGGTGCGGGCACCGGACTTTGAAACCGCACTCGCGCTCCCGAGCAAGCATCAGTATGGCAATGGCGTCGCCATCTTCACGCGCAACGGCCATGCCGCGCGCGAGTTTGCCGCGCGGGTCAATGTCGGCATGGTCGGCATCAATGTGCCGATTCCGGTACCGGTCGCGTATCACACGTTCGGCGGCTGGAAGCGCTCGGCGTTCGGCGATACCAACCAGCATGGCATGGAAGGCGTCAAATTCTGGACGAAGGTGAAAACCATCACCGCGCGCTGGCCGGATGGCGGCGCCAATGGCCTTGGAAGCGATGGCGCGAATGCGTTTGTTATCCCAACGATGGGGTGAAGCAACATGCCCGATGATTCCCTGCGCCATAGCTTAGACATGTTTGCCCAAAGCCTCCAGGATCGAGATGATCGTCGACGAGATGATGAACGGTATAAGCAACAAATTGAATTCTCCGAGAAATCTGTTGCTGCGGCTGAAAAGTCAGCAGATGCTGCACAGAAAGCAAATATTATTGCTACGTTAGCTATTGTTGTGGCGGTGATTGCTCTTGCAATCTCGATAGTATCAATTTTTGTGAAAAAGTAGATATGACAACCCAATTCTCCCTCACCGATGATCAGCTCGCCATTCAGGAAATGGCGCAAAAATTCACCGCCGACAATATCACGCTGCACGCGGCGGAGTGGGACGAGAAGCACCATTTCCCACGCGATGTCATCAAACAAGCGGGCGGGCTTGGCTTTGGCGCGATTTATATCGCAGAGGAGCGCGGTGGCATCGGCCTCGGGCGGCTGGAGGCGGCGCTGATCATGGAGGCGATGGCCTATGGCTGCCCAGCGACCTCAGCGTTCATCTCGATCCACAATATGGCGAGCTGGATGATCGACCATTTCGGCGGTGACCGGGTTCGCGATCATTACCTGCCCGATCTGGTGACGATGGACCGGATCGCCAGCTATGCGTTGACCGAGCCGGGGTCTGGCTCGGACGCCGCCGCGCTCAAAACCACAGCGCGGCTGGACGGCGACCATTATATCGTCAACGGCTCAAAGCAGTTCATTTCAGGCGCTGGTTTCAACGATATTTACGTGACGATGGTACGCACGAGCGACGATGGCGCGAAAGGTGTGTCGTGTCTGTTGATCGAGAGGGATATGCCCGGCGTGTCGTTCGGTGCGCCCGAAAAGAAGCTCGGCTGGAACGCCTCACCCACTGCGCAGCTGATCCTTGAGGATGTGCGCGTGCCGGTGGCCAACCGGGTGGGAGGCGAAGGCGAAGGATTCCGCATCGCGATGGCGGGCTTGGATGGCGGGCGGCTCAACATTGGCGCGTGTAGCCTCGGCGGGGCGCAGCGCTGCCTTGATGAGACGATCAATTACACCCGCGACCGCAGCCAGTTCGGGCAGCGCATCGCCGATTTCCAGAACACGCAGTTCATGCTCGCGGATATGGCGACCGATCTGGAGGCGGCGCGCGCCTTGCTCTATCTCGCCGCCGCCAAGGTGACCGCAGGCGCACCCGACAAGACCAAATTTGCCGCGATGGCCAAGCGCCTCGCGACCGACAGCGGTTCGAAGATCGTCAACGATGCGCTGCAACTGTTTGGCGGCTATGGGTATCTCAAGGATTATCCGATCGAGCGGTTCTGGCGCGACCTGCGCGTACATTCGATCCTTGAGGGCACCAATCAGGTGATGCGGATGATCATTGGACGGGACTTGCTGCGGCAATGAGCGAGCTTCTGGCGCGCGCCGATGGGCGCATCGGCCATATCAGCCTCAACAAGCCGCAAGCGCTGCACGCGCTCGGGCACCAGATGGCACTCGATATGACGGCGGCTTTGCTCAAATGGCGGGACGATCAATCGGTTGAGGCGATCATCCTCGATCATGCTGAAGGCCGGGGTTTCTGCGCAGGAGGTGACATCGCCGATCTGTATGGCGCGCTGACCGGCGGCGATCAGCCCCGCGCGCGCCGTTTCTTCTGGGATGAATACCGGCTCGATCATCTCATCTTCACTTATCCCAAGCCGATCGTGTCGTTCATCGACGGCGTGGTGATGGGCGGCGGCGTCGGGATTTCGCAGCCCGCCAAATATCGAGTCGCAACCGAAAATACCCGTTTTGCCATGCCCGAGACCGGGATTGGCCTGTTCCCAGATGTCGGCGGAAGCTGGTATCTCTCGCGCCTGCCCGGCCGGGTCGGGCAGTTTCTGGTGCTGACCGGCGCGCGGCTCGATGGCGCGGAATGTCTCTGGGCGGGGCTGGCGAGCCATTATCTGCCAGCCGCTGCGTTGCCCGAGGTGAAGGCGCAACTGGCAGCACATGGCGCAAGCGCGATTGAGGCGGTGCTGGACGCACACGCGGTTGAAGCTCCGCCACCAAGGATCAGCAGCAATATCGAGGCGATCAACACTTATTTTGCGCATGACTCGCTCGAAGGAACGCTCAGCGCACTCGCGGGCGGCACATCCGACTGGTGCGCCAAGGAACTGGCCGCTGTGCAAGGCAAATGCCCGCTCTCGTGCAAGGTCGCGCTTGAGCAGCTCCGCCGTGGCAAAGGCATGACCGCGATTGCCGATATTTTCGCGATGGAGTATCGGCTTGCGTCGCGCCTGATTGCCCACCCTAATTTTGCCGAAGGGGTGCGCGCGCTGATTATCGCCAAGGACAATGCGCCCCAATGGGCGCCCGCGCGACCCGAGGATGTGACCCAGGAAATGGTGGATGCAGTTTTCGCGCCATTGCCGCAAGACAAAGAATGGAGCCCCTTATGAGTTATGAAACGATCCTGGTTGAACAGCGCGATGCGGTAACGCTGATTACCCTCAACCGCCCGCAAGCGCTCAATGCGCTTAACTCGACCGTGCTCAAAGAATTGATTGCGGCATTCGCGGCATATGAAGCGGATGCCAGCCAACGTTGCGCAGTCATCACCGGGAGCGGCGAAAAAGCATTTGCCGCCGGGGCCGATATCAAGGAAATGGCAGACAAGCCGGCTGCCGAATTTTATGCCGAAGATTTCTTCTCCGGCTGGACGACACACATCGTCAAAGCCACACGCAAGCCCTGGATCGCGGCGGTCAATGGCTTTGCACTGGGCGGCGGCTGCGAGCTGGCGATGATGGCGGATTTCATCATCGCCGCCGACACCGCCAAATTCGGCCAGCCCGAGATCAAACTCGGCGTGGCCCCCGGCATGGGCGGCTCGCAGCGCCTCACTCGTGCGGTTGGCAAAGCCAAAGCGATGGACATGTGCCTTACGGCACGCATGATGGGGGCAGAGGAGGCCGAGCGGGCAGGACTGGTGACGCGCGTGGTGCCCTTGGTCGACCTGCTCGACGATGCGCTCAAAACTGCGGCTGCAATCGCCGCGATGCCGCCGCTCGCCATCATCGCCAACAAGGAAATGGTCAATACAGCGTTTGAAACCACGCTCGATCAGGGCCTGCTGATGGAACGCCGCATCTTCCAGATTCTCACCGCGACGGAGGACAAGGCTGAGGGCATGGC
>JAGWQR010000164.1 GCA_028869975.1 Alphaproteobacteria bacterium
GGCCGTGGCAGATCTGGAGGCGCGCCGCCCGGTAACGCTATCGGTATCTCCGGAGGGTATTGCGCGCGGAGGCGAAGGTTTTGCGTTGCACCTGAGGCCGATCTTGCGGATCATGTGTTTCGGCCATGGTGAGGATTTTATTGCCTTTGTCCGACTTGCCCGCAGCTTTGGCGCGCAAGTTGACGCTTACTCGCCGCATGCGCGCGATTTAGTTTTGCTGCCTGACACGCATCTGCTTGCGCGCCTGAATGATGCGCCGCCCTGCATGGGGGATGACTGGACGGCGTTGGTGTTCATCTTTCATGACCGCGACTGGGAGGACGCGCTACTGCCCCCGCTCCTGCATCAACGAGCTTTTTATACGGGTGCAGTGGGCAGTCCTGACAATCATCGCCTGCGGCTGAAGCGGATGGAAGCGGCAGGAGTTGACTCGCAAGCCCTTGCGGGCCTCAGGGGGCCGGTTGGTCTCATCCCGGCAACGCGCGATCCCGCCACGCTGGCGCTTTCGATTCTCGCCGAAGTTGTGGCCGCCTATACGCGCATACGCCCGGCATGACGCGCTGCGGCCTGGCGTTGCCCTGCTTCAGCAAGATCGGCAACCGTGTCGATGTCGAACAGTTCTTCTGAGGTCACGTCAAGTCCGCACGCCATGCCAGGCTGGTTGAGCACGGCACGGGCACCCGTATCTCCGGAAAGCGAGAGCAGAACGGACAAACGCACCGCGCCGAAACAGGCGGGCGGCCCGAGCTTGGTATCAGGATAGCGGCATGCCACAATGCTATCAGACCGGGTTTGCGCAACAAGCCGCCGCAATGTAGCCGACGACACGAATGGCATGTCACCGAGCATCACCAGCAGGCGTTCTGTTTTGCGTGCCTGTGCGTGTCTCGCCGCCAGAATCAGCGATGACGCCATGCCGCTAGCGGCATCAGTATTGATATGCCATTCAACCTCTTGTCTGTTCCCGTCGAGCACAGGGCGATGGTCAGGCGCCGTAATGATCATGATAGGCGCACCCAGCGCGCGCGCCGCCTCCAGACTCCATGTCAGCAGCGGTTTGTCCTCCAGAGTTGCAGCCATCTTGTCACCGCCAAAGCGCGCGCCCGCACCCGCACACAGCAGCGCGATATATATGTCGGGGCCGTCATTGCGCATCATGCGCCGATCCTCCTCACACATCTGAAACCGACATGGCTCGTGCTGGTATCGATTGGCTGCGGATAGCGCGCGGCGGGGCGGTAACGCTGGCAATAGCTCTCGGCACACAGATGCGAGCCGCCTTTCAGTACCTTGCGCGGGATACGGCAGGGTTCATTGGGGTCGAAGCTCTCAATCTTGAGCGCGCCGCGCGGATTGGAGGGGACGCAGCAACTCCCGCGCGTCTTGCGATGTGTCTTGGGCATAGCATACCAATCGCTTGTCCATTCCCACACATTGCCGATCATGTCATACAGACCATAGCCATTGGCGGGAAAGCTGCGCACGGGCGAGGTGCGTTCAAATTCTGACCGGCGGGCATACGGGAAGCTGCCGACCCAGTAGTTCGCGAGCAGCGCGCCATCGGGGGCGAGCGCATCGCCCCAGGCATAGTCGGCCCCTTCCAACCCACCACGTGCGGCAAATTCCCATTCAGCTTCGGTGGGGAGCGATTTGCCTGCCCACTCGGCATAGGCTTTGGCGTCCGAAAACGCGATGTGCACAACCGGATGATCCTCAAGTCCGTTGACGCCGCTGTCCAGCCCCGTCGGGTGCCGCCAGTCCGCACCAAGCCGAAAGTCCCACCAGTTTACAACATCAAGTCGCACCGGCTCTGCGGAGGGCACAAACACCAGCGAGCCGGGGTGCGCCAGCGCGGGTAACATGCCGGGATAATCCTTTGGGTCAGGCGCAATCTCGGCGAAGGTGATATGGCCGGTGGCCGCGACGAATGCATCAAACTGGGCGTTCGTCACCGGTGTCTCATCCATCCAGAAACTGTCCACCTTTACCTGTCGCACCGGCGCTTCTTCGCGGTAGAAGTGCTCCGATCCCATGACGAAACGGCCACCGGGGATATGGATCATTCCCCCAGTGCTGACCCTAGTCGAAGTCGATGCTGACATGCGGAATATCGCCCTCAATCGCGCCGTGTGGGGTTGCATAGTCGGTGACCGGTACGCCGAGATCGCGGCCAACATCGATGGTTTCACCGCTACCCGCAGGCATCAGCATACTTCCCGGTAGTTTGATCCGCGCCAGTTCGGTTGTACCGGAGGACAGGGTAACTTCAGTCGGCTTGCTCATGCCCTGCACGGAAAACCGCATTTGCAGTTTGCTGCTCCCCTTGGGGAGTGCCTGTGTTGCGGTGCCACGGGCCATTTCGTCGGGGTTGGTCGAGCGCGCCCAGACAAAGCCCGGTTTGCCGTGATCTAGGAACAGGCTCCAGCCACCGAAACGGCTGCCGACCGCGACGATCACACCCGATGCATCCGGCTTGTCCAGCACAATATCCGCATTGAGCGTGAATGAGCGTCCCGCGAGAAACGGCCCGCCGATCGCCGGAATGCTGACATCCTTGCCCCAGAAGTCCCAATGCTTGCGGCCCTGACCAAAACTCCCCGCGCTGGCGCGTGCCGGGCCAAAACGATGATCGAGCGGAAACACATTGTTGCGCTTGGCCTCTTCCTCCCACAGGCTCATCATAGATGTCATGCGCGCCGGTTCCTGCGCCGACAGATCGGTGGACTGGGAGAAGTCCTTGTCGAGATTATAGAGGGTCCAGGACATTTTTGGTCGCGCGCCACCCGGCGGCAGCAAGTCCCACGATTTGCGGCCATCCTCGCCGCTCAGAAACCAGCCATCATGGTACAGCCCGACCTTGCCGCTCATCTCGAAATACTGGGTGCGGGGTTTTGCCGCATCGCACATGTTCAGGCTAGCGAGCAGGCTCTGCCCGTCCATCGGCTTTTGGCTGAAGCCGTATACAATCGTTGGCGCAGGCAATTTCGCAGCATCGAGGATCGTCGGCACAATATCAACCAGATGGCCAAACTCGGGGCAGATGCTCCCCGGATGCGCCACATGCCCCTTCCATGACAGGATCATACCGTTGCGGATGCCCCCGAGCATCGAGGCATATTGCTTGACCCAGCGCAGTGGCGTGTTCATCGCCCAGGCCCAGCCTGCCGGGTAATTTTCATAGGTGAGCGGCCCGCCAAGCTTGTCGGTATTCGCCGCCAGCCAGGCTTCGCCTTCGTCGTGGATCGCTATCGTGCGCAATTCGTTGACCGTGCCACTCGGCCCCCCCTCCGCACTCGCGCCGTTGTCGCCCTCGATCACGACGAGCAGCGTATTGTCGAGCACACCCATGCGCTGAAGTTCATCGATCACCCGTCCAAGTTGTTCGTCCTGATACGCCAGTTGCGCCGCCGCTACCTCCATCGTCCTGGCCGCGAAGGCCTTTGTGCCAGGTGACAGAATATCCCAGGCGGGAATGCCCTCCGGGCGTTCGGTCAGTTTCGTGCCTTTGGGGATGATGCCCATCGCAAGTTGGCGCTTCCAGGTTTCTTCACGCATCTTGTCCCAACCCATATCAAACTTGCCCCTGAAGCGGGTGATGTAATCGGGTGGCGCCTGATGTGGCGCATGCGTTGAACCTGGCGCATAATAGATAAGGAACGGCTTGTCGGGCGCGGCCGCTTTCTGATTGTGCACCCAATGGATGATGTCATCGGCTAGCCGCTTGTCGAGCATGTCGCCATGCCCCTCGTCAGGATCTACGCGCACGGTACCGCGATACAGATTTGGCGCATATTGATCCGAGTCCCCTTGCGGAAAGCCGAAAAAATATTCAAAGCCGAGACTTGTCGGCCAGGCATCAAACGGCCCGGCGTCGCTGCGTTCATTGGTTGGTACATTATGATGCTTGCCAAACATCGCCGTGTTATAGCCATTGAGCTTGAGGATTTGCGCGATGGTCGCGGTTTCGGGTGCGATGCGCCCGGTATAGCCCGGATATTCTTCGGGCAGATCACTCAAATACCCAACCCCCGTGTTGTGATGGTTGCGCCCGGTGAGCAACGCCGCCCGGCTCGACGAGCAGATGCCGGTGGTATGGAAGCGGTTGTAGAGCTGGCCCATTGCTGCCAGCCTGTCAAAATTGGGTGTAGGCACCGGCCCGCCGAAGGTGCTCGACATCGCAAAGCCGACATCATCGCTCATGAACATCAGCACATTGGGCGCAGCCTGCGGCGCACGCACCGGCGGGTTCGTGTCGGGCCTTGAGTCGAGCACATTGTCGGCGATTGCACCATTGAACGGCGGTTGAGGAACAGGCAAAACAGTGCGCGACATTTGCGTCAGGCCGCTTGTGCTCGCCAGCAGAAGAATGGCGACTGCCGCATGTCCGAGCCGATTTGCCATACTAATCCTCCGTCATTTCCGCCACCTGAAAAGCATAGAGGCGCGATTGTTTCGCATCAATGCATTTGGGCGCAATAAATGATAATGTAAAATCATGCGTGTTGTGCCCGCAGTCCCCCGCGCGCTGTGTGTTGTCGAGGTTAATCAGCCTGATCAAACTGCAGTCAGGCTGCAAATGAGGGTGCCCAGACAGGATCAAAAATGGGCAGAGGCACCGATCCAGAATGTCTGCGGCTGGCCGAGATCGATTGAACCCGACGCGTTTCGGGTTATTACCGCCTGGTTTAAGAGATTTTCCACTCGCGCGGTGAGCTGGAGGTGCGCGTTGAGCGGCAGGCGTGCCTCACCACCCATAACCCAGGCGCCGGGAAGGGTGCTTGTGCTCAGATCATCCTCGAATTGCTGGCCGAGATAACGCAACGTCAGGCCCGCCTCAGCGCCGGCGCACGTGTGCCAGAGCAACGACGCGCTCAACACATCCTTCGGCGTTTGTGCTGGGCGATGGCCATCGAGCGCCTGCCCCGGCGCTTCCACCCGCGCGTCGTTATGCGAATAGCTGATCGTGAGGGTGAGCGGACCGTGTACGGCGCGTGCATCCAGCTCCAAGCCTTGCGACATGATCGCACGCACATTCCGGCGCTGCTGCAGGTTGGTGCCGATGGTGACATTGGCGATGGCATTCCCAAGCCGGTTGGTGAAGGTGGTGGCATCGATGCTGATGCCCTTGTCGGGGGTGAGCGTAACTCCCGCTTCCGCGCCCTCTAGCCGTTCGGGCGCAAGCACGGCATTAGCCTGTATCGTTACCGGAAACACCACCGAGACCCGGTACAGTTCGTTGAGCGTGGGTATGCGATAGCCGGTATAGGCGGCGGCGCGCAGCTTGATACCCGATCCCAGCGACACTAGCCCGCCCAGTCGCCCGCTGCCTTCCCACGCATTACGGTCTGGGAATAGACTGGTCGTCGTTGCGCCACTCGCCGCTATGCTGCGGTACGAACCGTTGCTGATCGACCAATGGTCAAGCCGCGCTGCGCCGGTCAATGTCAGCGCACCCAGCGTTAAATCGCCCTCGCCAAAGCTGCCGAATGTCACCTGATCACCCCCCGCATAATGATGCGCGGTGAGCGCGCCGGTTTTGGCGTTGAATGCATCCTCCGCCAGATTGCCCTGCACAGCCCGCGTATTGACACCGAACCTCAGAGCGAGATTGCCGAGCCGAGGTGAACGCACCTCCAGCTTGCCGCCCACGCCTGTTGAGGGCGTGTTGCGCTGGTTGAGCGAAGGCTTGAACGTCGTCGCACTGATCACCACGCCGCTATAATTCTGCGCCTGAACATAAGCATCGGCATCCACCTGCCAGCGGCCATGATGGAGCAGCCGCAGGCTCGCGCTTTCGCTCTGGATTGCGCTGTTGGCCCCGGAAAAGCGGAGGGTGCGATGGTCATCATAGGCAGCAATCCGCGCGCTCAGGCTGGTCTGGCTGTCGAGCGGGGTGGCAGTGCGCAGGCTGGTGGACCAGTCATCATAGCGTGCGGGGACGTTGGCGGGCACCCGCTGGCTCTGCGGCGTCGTATAATAGCCGTCGCCGCGTTCCCAGTGCCCGCTCAGCACGGCAAAGCCATTGCCGAGATCGGGCGCGAGTGCCACATCCATGTCCTGCCCGTTGCGGCTGCCATAAGCGGCGTCGGCGTTGAACAGGGGCAGATCAGCGCGTGTGCGGCTCTCCATGGCGACCACGCCGGTCAGGGCTCCCGCGCCCTCTGCTGCTGCCCCGCCACCCCGGATGATCCGCACGCTGCCCAAATCAGCAGGCGCAAAGGTGTTGAACGGAATGCTACCGAAGA
>JAGWQR010000165.1 GCA_028869975.1 Alphaproteobacteria bacterium
GTGCGGTCTGGGCATAAGCGGTAGTGGTCAACATGGCGCGGGTCTTTAAGCGCACGGCGCAATTACTGCAAGCGTGCAGCTTGCACTGCGCTCTGGGATGGTTATTAACGCGCCATGGCCCGTGCACCAAGCTACACCGATCATTACTGGTTCAGCCATGATGATGTGCGGCTGCATTGCCGGAGGTACACAGGCCCCACGAACCGTCCGCCGATTTTATGCATCCCAGGCCTCACACGCAATGTACGCGACTGGGAACCGGTGGCGAAGCGGCTCGGCGGAAAGTGGCCGCTCATCACCATCTCGCTACGCGGGCGCGGCGAGAGCGGCTATGCCCGCGATCCGATGACTTATGTGCCCTTGAGCTATATCCGCGACATCGAGCGGCTGCTCGAAGATCTCAGGATCGATCAGTTCATCCTGTTCGGCACCTCGCTAGGCGGATTGATTACGATGATGATGGCCGCCGCGCACCCTGGAAGGGTCAAAGGCGCGCTCATCAACGATATCGGCCCCGATATTGAGCAGGAAGGGCTGGATCGGATCAAGAATTATGTGGGCCGCACCACGCAATGGCCAACCTGGCTGCACGCAGCGCGCGCGGTTGCCGATGCCAATGCGGGCATTTATCCTGATTATGACATGATCGACTGGCTGGACATGGCCAAGCGTGTCTGTCGGCTGACGCGCGAGGGCCGCATCGTCTATGATTATGATCCGCAGATCAGTGTGCCGTTCAAGCTGCCACCCGAAGAAGCGCCCGTGGATGGCTGGGTCGTGCTCAACACACTGCGCGATGTGCCGACCTTGATCGTGCGCGGCGGGCTGTCCGATCTGTTCAGCGCCAAAACCGCGCAGAAAATGGTCAAAAAGCTACGCCGGGCGCACCTCGTTACCGTGCCTGATGTCGGCCATGCGCCCTTGCTCGATGAGTCGGAGGCTGTGGCAGGCATTGATGCGCTGCTCGCTGAAATCACTGCCGCTCAAGCCCCGGCAGACAAAGCGACGGTGTGACTGTTCGCATCCTCCACTGCCACTCCACCTTTGCGATGGGCGGCAAGGAGGCACGCTGCGTGCGGCTGATGAATGTGTTTGGGAATGCAGCGACACACACGATCCTCAACGCCACCGATGACTGGGGCGCGCTGGCGGCAATCGCCGCTGGCATCCGGATTGATTGTCCCAAGGACGCACCACCGCTCACCGGCAAGCCGGGGCTGGCGCGTTACCGGGCGCTCAGCCGCTATATGA
>JAGWQR010000166.1 GCA_028869975.1 Alphaproteobacteria bacterium
GCCGCGCTTGAGCCATTCGGCCATATCGTCCTCCAGATCAAGATAGTTGTTTATATTTGCTTTGCGGCAGTCAGGCAGACATATCCAATCGAAAGCGTCGATACCAGACGTTCCGTAAAACGGTTTCCCATTTGCAGCACACTGTGCTTAGTGGCGAAGTGAGGAGAGTGGAATGCGGCTTGCCACGCTGGAGAATGAAACGCCCGACGGGCGACTGGTGCTCGTTGCGCCGGATGGGGCCTATTGCGCGTCCGCGCCCGCGCCAAATTTGCAGGCGGCACTGGAGGATTGGGATGCGTTTGCGGCGGCAGCTTGCAGCATTACAACCTTCCCCGATTCTCTTGATCTAGCCCGAGTGCGCGCCCCGCTGCCCCGCGCCTGGCAATGGCTCGACGGTTCGGTTTACCCATCACACGGTGCACTGATGGACAAAGTGCTCGGCGTGGACAAGCCGCCGGTCGATCATCCCTTGATGTATCAGGGCGTGTCCGACACTTTCTATGGCCCGCTTCAGGACGTACCGATGGCGAGTGAGGAGCTGGGCATCGATTTCGAAGGTGAGTTCGGGATTATCATCGATCGCGTGCCGATGGGCACATCGGCGGTGGATGCGACCAGGCATATAAGGCTGCTCGTGCAGATCAACGACTGGTCGTTACGGGCATTGGCGGGGCCGGAAATGAAAACCGGTTTCGGCTGGCTCCAGGCCAAGCCTCCGTGCAGCATGGCCCCGTTCGCGATCACGCCCGATGAGCTGGGCGATGCATGGCAAGATTCGCGCCCGCACCTGCACCTGCGCGTGTCGTGGAACGGCAAGCAGTTTGGTGACGCCTTCGGCGGGCCGATGGCTTATGGCTTCAACGAGATTATGGCGCACGCTGCGCGTACGAGGCATCTGGTGGCAGGCACAGTGATCGGCTCGGGCACAGTCTCGAATGAGAATTTCCGCGACGTTGGCTCGTCATGTATCGCCGAACGACGCGGAATCGAGATTGTTGATGAGGGCAAGCCGCGCACCGAATTCATGCGCTTTGGTGATAGTGTGCGCATGGAAGCGCGTCTGGCCAATGGCCGTACACCTTTCGGCAATATCGAACAGAAAGTCGTGAAAGCATGAGTGATCTCTCAGATTCAGGCCTTCCTGGCGTGCAGCGCATTGTTACGGGGCACAATGCCAATGGCCGCGCCATTTTCAAATCGGAAGATATTTCGCCGACTAAGATGATTCCTTCGGGCGACGCCTCCTTCCTTACGATCTGGTCTACCGAAACGGTGCCTGCCGATCTGAACGACGAACGCGATGGTCGCGATCTGCCGACCGGCCTGACGCTGGAGCGCGGCTCGGTCATCCGTATCACCGATATGCTGCCGGGCAAGGAAAGCCCATTTCATCGTACCAATTCGGTTGATTATGGTATTGTGCTCGAAGGCGAGATTGAGCTTGAACTTGATGACGGGCGTAAAACGACGATCCGCCAGGGTGGCATTGTTGTTCAGCGCGGCACGATGCACCTCTGGCGCAATACGACCGATAAGGTGACGCGCATTGCGTTCATCCTGATCGAGGCCCCGGCCTATCTGCACAATGGTACGTCGCTGGATGAGGCGAAGCCTGAAGATATAGCGACGGGGCAGGACTAACAGGTGACCGTCACAACGCGCCAACCCGGCATATTCACTGGTCTCTCGCTCCTCTTCCCGATTACTCTTTCGGTGATGGCCGCGCTGTTTGTGGCGCCAATTGCGCCCAAAATTGGCGAAGCGCTGGGGCCGACCGGGCGCTATACACCCGCAGAATTGCAAGCTTATATCGGAGCAATTATCACCACCCCCGCACTGTTTGTGGCATTGCTCTGCCTGCCGGCGGGCTGGCTGGGCGACAGGATCGGTCGGCGTAAGCTGCTGATCTGGTGCATGGGCGTCTATTCAGTGGTCGGCGTGCTCCCCTATTTTCTCAACGATTTGCGGCTTGTCCTGCTTTCGCGCGCCGCTGTCGGGATTGTCGAGGCAGGGGTGATGACCCTTTCGACCACATTGATTGGTGATTATTATCAGGGCGCCGCACGCAATCGCTGGCTGGCGGCGCAGACGGCCTGTGCTTCACTCTCCGCGCTGATTGTATTTCCGATAGCGGGCATTGTCGGCGCGCGCGATTGGCACAATGTGTTTCTGCTGTATCTCCTGCCACTGGTTTTTCTGGGGCTTTTGCTTGCTTTCACTTGGGAACCTGAAGAAAGCGCGCATCTGGGCGAAGAAGCGATGCACGGCAAGTGGAGCGATCTGCCCTGGGGGTTGCTAGGAGTAATCTGCACAATCACCCTGTTTGGTGCCGTGATGTTCTACACAGTCCAGATTGAGTTGTCCGCTGCACTCAAGGAATTGGGCGTAACCCTTCCCAATGGTGATTATGACTCGGCGCGCGGCGGGCTGATTACCATGGCCGCAAGCCTCGGCGTGCCCCTGGGAACCGTGCTGTTTATGGCTCTGTCGCAGCGCCTGACACTCAAATGGCTCTTCGTGCTTGAATTTCTGCTGATGGGCACAGGCTTTGTGCTGATGTCGATGGTCCACAGCAAAATTACATTCACTGGCGCGGCATTCATCGATCAGCTCGGTGCGGGGATGGTGCTGCCGACCCTGTTGACCTGGGCGGTAGCGCAGCTTCCGTTCGCCATTCGCGGGCGCGGGACGGGGCTATGGACTGCAACCTTCACGCTCGGGCAGTTTGTATGCAATAACGCTGCCTTGCCGAGTATCATGCGCTATACCCACACATTGCTTCCGGCGTTCGGTGTTCTTGGCTGGGCATGTTTGGCGGCAATGGTGGCGGCGCTGATCTTTGCTCCGACAAGCCGGGCAGCACCTTTATAATAAGACAGGCTCAATAAGACTGGGCGAGGCGCAGCAGTGCCGCATCGACAAAGGCAGTGTGTTCGGCGGGAGCTGCGTGGCGCAATTGCATTCGCCCTATTTCGATGCTTGATTCGATAATGTCCTTGCAACGCGGAAAACGGCGTGCCTGATAGGCCGCAAGGCCGTCCTCAATTTGCCGCCCGGACACGGCCAGTTCCTCATCGAGCACCAGAGCACTTTCCACTGCCATACCGGCCCCGGAGGCCAGGTGTGGCGTGGTCGCGTGTGCAGCATCACCCAGCAGCACAATCCTGCCATTGAACCAGGGCATTGGCTGGATCGCGGCCTTCAAGGGGCGATAGTTAATGACCGATCCTTCATGAATCTGGTCGCGGATCCACCCTGCGTTGCCCCCAAATCCGGCCATGAGCGCGCGCAGCCGCGCGGGCAACGCCTCATCTGGGATATGCTCATGCGCAGCATCGGGTTCGAGCAGCCACAGATAGACATCATCTGCGCTGCACTGCGTGATCCCGGCAGGATAATCACCACCAAGATAGAATTCGCCATGTACGAGCGAGGGTGGCTTGGGGCAACTGATCCGCCAGCAACCCTGCCCCGTATAGGGTGGGTCAATAGCATGGGGGAAGGCAAGCGCACGTACCCCTGAAAAGATACTGTCGGCCCCGACCACCAGATCATATGTGCCGTTGCTGCCATCGTTGAACATAACATCCACGCCGCCCGGCTTTGGGGTGAGGGCGGTCACGGTTATCCCCAGCCGCACAGGAATTTTGGCAGCATGGACGCGCTCCTGCATCAACTGGTGGAGAACAGGCCGCATGATTCCGCCATGCGCAGGCACGCCTTCTTCGAGCGGCAGTTCATCCAGATCGCGAACCCATTGGCCCGAAAAATGAAAAATGCTGGTTTTGGCTGTGACCGCACCATGCGCCTTGATGTCATCTAGCATCCCGAGGCGCTGATAACCGCGCAAGGTTGGGCCAGTGATGGTGATGCCCGCGCCGCTCACTTTCCAAGCTGGGTCAAGATCAATCAGGTCAACGAAAATGCCCCGCTTTGCGAGCAGAACAGCTGTGGCCATACCGCCGATGCCGCCTCCGACCACAAGTGCTGTTTGAAGTTGCGCGGAAGGAGCGGGTGAAGTGGCCATTTTAATCATCTCACTGGCTTAGGGTGGCATTAGCCTGCTTGGCAAATCGAATCTGCTGATGTTGCGTTATTGGTCGTATCGTTTGATCTATCGATGGCGATGATCCTTCATATTCAGGCTATGGGATTGTCCCGGGAAGGTGTAGCGGTATCGCGGGCGAGCGAGTTTCAACCATGAGAGGATGTGCCCATGCGTACGCTGATCCATAATGTGATGATTTTTGACGGAACACCGCAGCCGCCCAGGCCCGGTGCCGTGCTGATTGATGAGGATAGCATCGCGCAGGTGTTTGGCGGCGGCGCCGATTTTGCAGACAATGCAGTCGATCACCGCATTGATGGCGGCGGTGCGACACTCATGCCTGGCATGGTTGAAGGGCATGCACATCTGACCTGGGGTTCGTCGGTCGAGAAAATCTATCATCAGTTTGAACTGCCCCACGAAGAACTGAAAGTAGCCGCCTGGCGCAATGCGCGCGTGCTGCTCGATTCGGGCTTCACCAGTGCCTATTCGGCGGGCGCACTGGGCGATGGCATTGAAACCGAACTGGCCGCTGCGATTGAAGCAGGAGAAACGCCAGGGCCGCGTCTGATCCCCTCTACGATCGAACGTTCACCCGAAGGCGATGACACCGGCAATATCTTCAACGGCAAAGGGCCGGACGCGATGCGCGGATTCGTGGCACACTGTGCGGATACAGGCGTCAAGGTGGTCAAACTGATGATTTCGGGCGAAGATGCGCTGAAGCCAGACACGCACAATCTCATCTATTATACCGAGGCGGAGATGGCAGCAGCTGAGGAAGCCACGCGCGCGGCAGGCCTGTTGCTGTCCGCCCATGTCTATTCTTCCGAGGCGATCGAACTGGCGCTGCGCCACGGTGTGCGGGTGCTCTATCACTGTTCGTATGCCGATGCAGGTGCAATCCATGCCATGGTTGCGGCAAAAGACGGCATTTTTTATGCGCCTGCCGTCGGTGTCCTGGTCGCGACACTTGAGGCCAACCCACCCCCGCACATCAATATGAGCCAGATGAAATCAAGCGCCCAAGAGGCGCTGCCGCTGCTGAATGCGCTTGTGCCCACACTCAAAAACCATGGCGTGCGGATCGTGATCGGCGGCGATTATGGCTTCCCGTTTAATCCCAATGGCACCAATGCGCGCGATCTCATTCATTTCGTCAAGCATTTCGGCTATACGCCAGCCGAAGCACTGAGTGCCGCAACCCTGAATGGCGGCGCCTTGATGGACATGAAACTCGGTCAGGTGCGCGAGGGCTTTCTTGCGGATTTACTGCTGATCGATGGCGATCCGACGCAGGACATCAACATCATGATGGATCGCGGCAAAATCCGGATGATTATGAAAGGTGGCGCGCTCCACAAGGGCGCGGAACTGGCGCAGGCCTGATGCGCCACGATGTTATCATCATCGGGTGCGGGCCGGTCGGGGCACTTGCCGCCAACCTGCTGGGGCGCGCAGGATTATCGGTGCTGGTGCTGGAGAAGGAGACAGCGCTCTATCCGCAACCGCGCGCGGTGCATATCGACCATGAGATGATGCGGTTGTTCCAATCGGCTGGAGTACTGGCGCGCATATTGCCCGATGTACGCGAAACCGATGGACATCTTCACATTGGTGCAGACCTTGGTGTGATCCGCTATATGGGCACGCGGAACAAGCCGCGCCCCTTTGGCTGGGCGAACGATTATTTCTTCTACCAGCCTGAGCTGGAAGCGCATTTGCGCGCGGGGTTGGCAGAGCTGGCAAGTATGGAATTGCGCACCGGTGCCATATTCAGCACGCTGACGCAGCGCGGGGATGACGTCGAGATACACTATGTTGAGCATGGCGCGCGCCACACGGCCACCGCGCGTTGGGTTATCGGCTGCGACGGCGCGCGTAGTGCGGTGCGCAAGGCATTGGGCGTCACGCTTGATGATCTTGATTTTGACGAACCCTGGCTGGTTGTGGATGCCGAGGTTGATGGCCCGGTCATATTTCCACCGCTTTCTGATGTGCCTGAAGGGGCCGACCTGCAACGCCTGTCGGTGATGATGTGCGATCCCAAACGCCCGGCAACCATTGTGCCGGGGCGCGGCACGCATCGGCGCTGGGAATTCATGCTGCTGCCCGGTGAGGATGATGCAACCATGATGCAGCCAGAGCGTGTGGTGGAACTGGTCGGCCCTTGGTTGGAGGGCGTGCCGCACAACATCATTCGCGCCGCCACTTACCGCTTTCACGGGCTGGTTGCGGAGCAATGGCAGGTCGGCAACGTCTTTTTGGCGGGGGATGCCGCACATCAGACGCCGCCATTTTTCGGGCAGGGCATGTGTCACGGCTTTCGTGATGTCGCCAATCTGGCCTGGAAAATGGCAGCAGTGGTGCGTGATGGTGCCGATCCGGGTATCCTGAATAGCTATCAGCCCGAGCGCGATCCGCATGTGCGCAGTGTCATTGCGGCGGCAGTCGCAGCAGGGCGCTATATCTGCGAACTTGATCCGGAGAATGCGGCGCAGCGTGATGCCGCATTGCGTACCAAAGCTGCGGCAGGTACCGGCGAAACTGCGCATGATCTAATTCCCGCCATTGCTTCTTCGTTGGTGTTGACAGACACGCAAGGCGCAGGACTTCGCTTCATTCAACCGAGTTGCGGAGACAGGCTGCTGGACGATGTGACGGGAGGTGGCTGGAGGTTGTTCTGTCGTGCACCCCTGCCCGATGTGGCGGGCGTCAC
>JAGWQR010000167.1 GCA_028869975.1 Alphaproteobacteria bacterium
GAGACCAAATGCAGTATAGGCAAGAAATTTACCGGGGATGCGGGTGGGATCGACCGGCTCATAACTGCTCGTGGTCGTACCACGCGCAGCGGGGGCCATCCCCATTTCCTGCTTTACGTCGAGACCGAATTCGGTTTCGTTGAGGCCTATCGCCCGCGCATAGCTTTTTACAAAGCCAATAGCATAAGTCGTCGAGGGCAATTTGCCGAAATCGGAGTGCTCAATGGCCTCAAGATGGCGCAAAGGGATACGTGTTTTGGCGGCAATGTCTGATAATTCCTGGCCAACAGATTCACGTGCGGCGCGCAACCGCATGCCGACCGGATCCTTGAACAAGCTGCCGTTCTCAAATGGATCAACATCTTCCATTATGCACTCCACAAAGCTGCTTGGTGTCACGATTGTCAGACATCCGTCGGCCACTGTCAACCGCAGGTCGGTTTACCGCCATCATCTCACGCAATTTCCACAGCATGTTGGAGCGCCCAGTCAGATAGTTCCGCGCGTGTGCTGCGCTGGCAGCACCCCAAAATTCCATTCATTTCCTCGCGCAGCGGGCCTAGCGGCAGAGTTCGCACCATTGCCTTGACCGGACCAATAGCAGCTGGCGTAATCGACAGTCGTTCAACCCCAAGGCCGAGCAGCGCCATCGCTTCGAGCGGGCGCCCCCCCATTTCGCCACAAACCGTAACCGGCACCTTGTGTATGTCACACTGATCCACAATGCGCTTCAAGTAACGCAAAATTGACGTTGAGAGCCAGTCATATCGCTCCGCAAGTTTCGGGTTTGACCGATCAGCGGCAAAGAGAAACTGCGTCAGATCGTTCGTTCCAATGGAAAGAAAATCAATCTTGGGCAGCAGCATATCGAGACACTCGGCCAGTGCCGGAACTTCAAGCATAGACCCATAGCTTATTTGTTTGGGCTGCATTTTGCCATTGGATTTAATGATCGCAAGCTGAGCTTCAAATAACGCGCGGGCCTCTTCAAACTCCCAGGGCTCGGCAATCATCGGGAACATGACATGCAGCGTGCGACCTGCAGCGGCCTCGAGCAGCGCGCGCGCCTGTACTTTCAATAAACCTGGCCGCTCCAGTGCAACCCGGATTGCGCGCCAGCCCATCGCCGGATTCTCGTCCCCGCCACTGTCCGCTGCATCATGATGCAGATAGGGCAGGGCCTTGTCGCCACCAATATCGACGGTACGAAACACGACAGGCTTGTCTCCGGCGGTTTCCATGACATCTCGATACAGCCGTTGCTGGCGCTCGCGCTGCGGGAGCGTTGCAGAGACAAGAAACTGGAACTCCGTACGGAATAAACCAATACCATCAGCCCCGGTTTGCTTGATCGCTGAAACGTCATCGCGCAGACCAGCATTGACCATCAACGTAATTCGATGGTCATCTCTGGTTATCGGAGCCGCATCACGCCGACTC
>JAGWQR010000168.1 GCA_028869975.1 Alphaproteobacteria bacterium
CGATGATCCGGCGCTTTTTGACTTCTACAACGACGGTGTTCGTGCGGCCGTGGCTGAAGCTCTGCTTGACCTGGCCGGTCTCCACCCGCTTGAGACCGAGTGATGGCCGTGTTCCGAGTTTGGGTTTGTCTGTCTCGCTCATAATGTCTCTATACGATCTCTGTTCAGTTTTGTGGAGAGTGGTGGCGCAAAAGTTTCTGATTCAACCGCCCAATCAGGCAAAGGGAGCGCAATATAATGAAACCAGCGGCGCAGCAGCGCCAGCACACGCAGCGCAGCGCGCGCATCATCAAGTGCGAGATGCACAGCATTTTCTCGCCCGAGCGCTGCGGAAAGCATATGCCGGTCAACCGGCAGGCTGATCCCGGACAGGCCTGAGCCTTCCGTGCCCTGCCCCACGCGCCAGGCCTGGGCCAGGCTCGCCACACCATCTGAACCGGCATCATGCGCATGAAACAACGCATGGAGTGCGCCGCCACGCGCCGCTTTCTCGATCCGTTCCGCCCCGGTGATAACATGCCCTGCCCGCGCTTCCAGCCCGAACCGGTTGAGCACCGCCCGCTCCAGCGCCGCCTCAATCGCGGCAGGCAGATCGTCGGGGACAGTGAGTGCAGGCACCCGCAACGCGCGGATCAGTGCGCCTTTGAGCTTGCCCTTCGCCAGACTGGCCTCAAGATGAGCCCGATCAACCCCGATCCACGCCCCGCGTCCCGGCGCGCAGGCGCGCACATCCGGGGCAACCTCACTCGCAGGTGAAAGGGCCAGCCGGATCAGCGCGGGTTTGGGCGCGCGTTCGCCGGTGAGGATACATTTGCGTTCGGGCGTATGCGCGCCGCTGTCGCTCAACCGTTCATTGGGAGGGGGTCGCATCCGCGCCTCCCGTTTCATCTTCGAACCAGTGCGCACGTGCGGCCATGATGATCTCGTTGCCCTGCGCCTCGCTCAGGGCATATTTGGCAAGCACGCCACCCTTGGGCTCGGGGGCTCCGGGCTTGCGGCGTACATCGGCTCGCGGCTTTGCGATGAGTTCATCGGTCGCCAGATCAGCCAGATCATCGAGCGTTTTGATCCCGGCCTTGCCAAGCGTGACGAGCATCGCCTCGGTTAGGTGCGGCATTTCTGCGATACTGTCCGCAACGCCCATAGCTCGGCGTTCCTCGCGGGCTGCCGCCTCGCGCGCCTCCAGCGCCTCGACCGCACGGCTTTGCAATTCGGCGGCAAGGTCATCGTCAAAACCCTCGATCCCAGCAAGCTCGCTCGGATCAACATAGGCAACTTCTTCCAGTTCGCCAAAACCCTCAGCGACGAGCAACTGTGCGAGTGTCTCGTCAACATCGAGTTCTTTCTCGAACATCGCCGAGCGCTCTGTGAATTCGCGCTGGCGCTTTTCGCTGGCATCGGTTTCGGTCATGATGTCGATCGCTGCATTGGTGAGTTGCGATGCGAGCCGCACATTCTGCCCGCGCCGACCGATGGCGAGCGAAAGCTGGTCATCAGGCACCACCACCTCGATCCGGCCCTCTTCCTCGTCGATCAGCACGCGCGAAACTGTGGCGGGCTGGAGTGCATTGACCACAAACGTCGCGGTATCCTCGCTCCATGGGATAATGTCGATCTTCTCGCCCTGCATTTCCTGCACCACCGCCTGCACGCGGCTGCCCTTCATGCCGACGCAGGCACCGACCGGATCGATGCTCGAATCCTTCGAGATGACACCGATCTTGGCGCGACTGCCCGGATCACGCGCGGCTGCCTTGATCTCGATGATGCCGTCATAAATTTCGGGCACTTCTTGCGCGAACAGCTTTTTCATGAATTCAGGATGCGCACGGCTAAGCAAAATCTGCGGCCCGCGATTTTCGCGGCGTACGTTGAGGATGACCGCCCGGATGCGCTCGTTGAGCCGCGCCGGCTCACGCGGGATTTGCTGGTCTCGCCGGATGACGCCCTCAGCACGACCAAGATTGACGACGACATGGCCGAATTCAACTGACTTGATCACGCCGGTAACGATCTCGCCGACCCGATCCTTGAATTCCTCATATTGCCGCTCGCGCTCGGCATCGCGCACCTTCTGGAAGATCACCTGCTTCGAGGCCTGCGCGGCAATGCGGCCAAATTCGATGGGCGGCAGCGGATCAACAATAAAATCGCCGACCACGGCACCGGTCTGCAATTTCTGCGCATCGACCACGCTGACCTGCTTAAAATAGTCATCAACCTGCTCGACAACCTCAACCACGCGCCACAAACGCATATCACCGGTCATCGGATCAATCTTGGCACGGATGTCGTTCTCCGCTCCATAGCGGGCGCGTGCGGCGCGCTGGATCGCCTCTTCCATCGCCTCCATGACGATCGATTTGTCGATCAATTTCTCGCGCGCGACACTTTCCGCAATCGCGAGCAGTTCAACCTTGTTGGCAGCAATCGCCG
>JAGWQR010000015.1 GCA_028869975.1 Alphaproteobacteria bacterium
ACGCTCGGCATGGCCTATATCCGCGTGTATGAGGTGGCGAGCTTCTACACCATGTATAATCTCGCGCCTGTGGGCCGCTATCATGTGCAGGTGTGCGGTACGACGCCGTGCCTGTTGCGCGGATCGGATGATGTGCTGGCGGCGTGCAAAAATCGTGGGCTGGTGAAGGGCGCGACGACGCCCGATGGCCTGTTCACATTGACCGAAGTCGAATGCCTTGGTGCGTGTGCGAATGCGCCGATGGTGCAGATCAACGATGATAATTTTGAAGACCTGACCTATGACAGCATGACGGCGCTGCTGACCGCGCTTTCCGAGGACAAGCCGGTGACGATTGGCTCGCAGACGGGTAGACAGGCGAGTTGCCCAGAAGGTGGGCCGACGACAGTGTTGGAGTTTGTGAAGTGAGATACCCCGCAACAACTCCGTTCGTCCTGAGCTTGTCGAAGTACTGTATTTCTCTTCCCCAGAGTTTGAAGAAGGACAGCCCTTCGACAAGCTCAGGACGAACAGGATTGGGAATACTATGAGCCTGCTCGATCAAGACCGCATCTTCACCAATGTCTATGGCTTTCAGCCGTGGAACCTCGCTGCCGCCAAAAAGCGCGGCGATTGGGATGGGACGAAGAAACTCCTCGCGCTGGGGCCGGATGAAATTGTCGAGCAGATCAAGGCATCGGGCCTGCGCGGGCGCGGTGGCGCGGGCTTCCCCACGGGGATGAAGTGGAGCTTCATGCCCAAAGCGCCAACGCCGGAGCGCCCGTCTTACCTTGTCATCAACGCCGATGAATCCGAGCCGGGCAGTTGCAAAGACCGTGAAATTATCCGCCACGACCCGCATAAGCTGATCGAAGGCGCGCTGGTCGCGGGCTTTGCGATGCGCGCGCGCGCGGCCTATATTTACATTCGCGGTGAGTATATTGCCGAGGCGCGCACGCTCTTCGCCGCCGTGCAGGAGGCGTATGACGCGGGGCTGATCGGCAAAAATGCCTGCAAATCGGGCTATGATTTTGATGTGTTCGTGCATCGCGGTGCGGGCGCGTATATCTGCGGTGAAGAAACGGCGATGCTGGAGAGCCTGGAGGGCAAGAAGGGTCAGCCGCGCCTCAAGCCGCCCTTTCCGGCGGGTGCGGGTCTGTATGGCTGCCCGACGACGGTCAACAATGTCGAGAGTATCGCGGTTGCGCCCACCATTTTGCGGCGTGGCGCGCCTTGGTTCAAGAGCTTTGGCCGTGAGGGCAATGCCGGCACCAAGCTGTTCCAGATTTCCGGCCATGTCGAAAAGCCGTGCGTGGTGGAAGAGGCGATGAGCATCCCGTTCCGTGAACTGATCGAGAAGCATTGCGGCGGCATTCGCGGCGGGTGGGATAATCTGCTCGCCGTCATCCCCGGTGGCTCGTCGGTGCCGCTGGTACCCGCTGCCGAGATTATGGACGCGCCGATGGATTTTGACGGGCTGAAAGCGCTCGGTTCCGGCCTTGGCACGGCGGCGGTGATCGTGATGGACAAATCGACCGACATCGTGCGCGCCATCTCGCGGCTCAGTTATTTCTACAAGCATGAGAGCTGCGGCCAGTGCACCCCGTGCCGCGAGGGGACGGGGTGGATGTGGCGCGTGATGGAGCGGATGCGCACCGGCGACGCCGATATTTCCGAGATCGACACGCTGTTTGATGTGACGAAGCAGGTGGAAGGGCACACGATCTGCGCGCTCGGCGATGCGGCAGCCTGGCCGATTCAGGGGCTCATCCGCCACTTCCGCCCGGAGATGGAACGGCGGATACATGCCGCAAAGGGTGGTCAGTTCGCGGAGGCGGCGGAGTGATGCACCTAGCTGAGCTCAACATTGGTCGCTTCAAATATCCGACATCCGATCCGCGGATGGCTGGATTTATAGATAATCTTGATCTTGTAAACGCGATTGCCGAGCGGAGCGCGGGGTTCGTTTGGCGCCTAAAGGGCGACAACAACAATGCGACCGAATTTCGCATCGGCGACGATATGGCCGTGAACCTGTCGGTATGGGAGAATGCCCAAGCGCTTGAGAATTTCGTTTTCAACACGATCCACGTGAAATTCTACCGAAAAAAAGAGCAGTGGTTCGACGTTGCCGACAAAATGCACATGGTTCTCTGGTACGTGCCGGAGGGCCATGAACCGACGCTTGATGAAGCGTGGGAGCGTCTCCAAGATTACGAGCAAAATGGCCCTTCCGAGCGCGCTTTTGGCTGGGCCGAAGTCATGGATATCGAGCGAATGCGGGCTTTGCGATGCGCATGAGGATACAGAATGCCTAAAGTCACTGTAGACGGAACCGAGATCGACGTCCCCGCCGGCGCCACTGTGCTGCAGGCCTGCGAGCTGGCGGGCAAGGAAATCCCGCGCTTCTGCTATCATGAGCGCCTCAGCATCGCGGGGAATTGCCGCATGTGTCTGGTGGAGGTGAAGCCGGGGCCGCCCAAGCCGCAGGCGTCGTGCGCGCTCCCCGCCGCTGAAGGCCAGATTATCGCCACCAATTCGCCGATGGTGAAGAAGGCGCGCGAGGGGGTGATGGAGTTTCTGCTCATCAACCACCCACTCGATTGCCCGATTTGCGACCAAGGCGGCGAGTGCGATTTGCAGGATCAGTCGGTCGCGTATGGGCGCGGGGCCAGCCGCTATCCCGAGAACAAGCGCGCCGTGACCGAGAAATATATGGGCCCCATCGTTAAAACGGTGATGACGCGCTGCATTCAGTGCACGCGCTGTGTGCGCTTTGCCGAGGAAGTGGCGGGCGTTGAGGAAATCGGCGCAATCGGGCGCGGCGAGATGATGCAGATCACCACCTATCTCGAGCGCGCGGCGCAGTCCGAGCTTTCCGGCAATGTTGTTGACCTGTGCCCGGTTGGCGCACTCACCGCCAAACCTTATGCGTTTGAGGCGCGGCCCTGGGAGCTGACCAAAACGCCCGGCATCGACGTGATGGACGCGCTCGGCACGAATATCCGCATTGACAGCCGGGGCAGGGCGGTGCTGCGCGCGCTGCCGCGCATCTCGGAAGAGGTGAACGAGGAATGGGCGAGCGACAAGACGCGCTGGGCGGTGGATGGCCTGCTCCACCGGCGGCTCGACAAGCCATTCGTGCGCGTAAAGGGTAAGTTGCAGGCGGCGAGTTGGGAAGAGGCTTTCGGCGCTGTGGCCAAAGCGGCGAAGGCGGCGGGATCGTCGGTCGCGGCAATCGGCGGCGATCTGGTCGATTGCGAAACACTTTATGCTGCGCGCGAACTGGTGAAAGCGCTGGGCGGTTCGGCTCTGGAAGGGCGCCAGACCGGGTTGGCCTATGATGTTTCGTCGCTCGCGGCGGTCAATTTCAACACCGGCATTGCCAACCTTGAGCGCGCCGATGTGATTCTGCTGGTCGGCACCAATCCGCGCCACGAAGCTGCCGTGCTCAACACGCGCATCCGCAAGGCGGTGCGTAAAGGGGGCGCGAAGGTGTTTGCGATCGGGCCAGAGATCGATCTGACCTATCCGGTGCAATGGCTGGGTGCGGAGCTGAAAACCCTCACCAAACTTCCCAAGGACGTTGATGAGGCGCTCACAAACGCCAAGCGCCCGGTGCTGATTATGGGTGGGTTGCCGCTTAAGTTTGAAGGTGCGCATGGCGCGGCACTGGCGCTCGCAGCAAAGTATAAACTCGTGCGCGTGCTGGAAGATGGCACAGCGTGGAATGGCTATAATGTGCTGCATTTCACCTGCGCACGCTCGGGCGGGCTGCTGCTCGGCTATGCGCATGACGGCGGGATCAAGGGGCTGGCCGCAACCAAGCCGAAACTCAGCTTCTTCCTCGGCGCGGATGAGGTTGATTACAGCCTGTTCGCCGACACCTTCAAAGTCTATCTCGGCCATCATGGCGATGCCGGCGCGCACGCCGCCGATGTGGTGCTGCCCGCCGCCGCTTACACCGAGAAGCCGGGCACCTATGTCAACCTTGAGGGACGGGTGCAGCATAGCTTGCGTGCGGTGTTCCCGCCGGGCGATGCGCGCGAGGACTGGACAATCTTGCGTGCGCTCTCCGAAGTGCTGGGCCACACGCTGCCATTCGACAGCTATGACGAACTGCGCGCGAAGATGATTGCCGATGTGCCCGCGCTTGGGGTCAATGGCGTGATCGATTATGGCTGGAACCCGCCGAAGCTTCCGGCCAAACCCACCGAAACCCTCACCGGCTACCCGATTGCCGATTTCTACCTCACCAATACGATCTGCCGCGCATCGCCCACGATGCAGCGTTGCTCGGCAGAGCTGGTGCATGGCGTAAGAAAATTTGCGGAGGCGGCGGAATGATCTCCATCCTCTACTCCCTCACCTTTTTCGGCCATCATATGCCGTGGAAAGCGGCGTATCTGCTCACTTATGTGGGCGCTATCCTGCTGATCGCGCTGCCGCTGATGCTCGCCGTCGCGATGATTATTTACGCCGATCGCAAAATCTGGGCGGCGATGGCGCTGCGGCGCGGGCCGAACGTCGTCGGGCCGTTCGGGCTGCTGCAGAGCTTCGCCGATGGACTCAAAGTCTTCCTGCAGGAAACGATCATCCCCGCCGCCACCAACAAGGGGCTGTTCCTGCTCGCGCCGATCATCACCTTCACGGTCGCGCTGATTGTGTGGGCGGTGGTGCCGTTCGGGCCGGGGCTGGTGGTGGCGGACATCAATGTTGGCCTGCTCTATGTCCTCGCCGCGTCCTCGATTGGCGTCTATGGCGTGATTATTTCCGGCTGGTCATCCAACTCGAAATATCCGTTTTACTCGGCCATGCGCGCCGCCGCGCAGATGGTGAGCTATGAGGTGAGTATCGGCTTTGTGCTGCTCTGCGTAGTGTTGTTTGCCGGCACGTTCAACCTCTCGGGCATCGTGCTGGCGCAAAAGGGGCATGGGTTGGGGCTTATCAATGCGTTCGGCGTCAATCCGCTGCTGTTCCCGATGGCGGCGGTGTTCTTTATCTCGAGCTTGGCCGAAACCGCGCGCCCGCCGTTTGACTTGACCGAGGCGGAGAGCGAACTGGTTGCGGGCTACCAGACCGAATACTCATCGATGAGCTTCGCGCTGTTCTGGCTGGGTGAATATGCCAATGTCATCCTGATGTGCGGGCTCAACGCGATCCTGTTCTGGGGCGGCTGGCTGCCGCCGCTCAACTGGGCACCGCTGTATCTGGTGCCTGGGATCATCTGGTTCCTTATCAAAATCTGGTGCTTCTTCTTCCTGTTCAGCTGGGTGAAGGCGACGGTGCCGCGCTACCGCTATGATCAGTTGATGCGGCTTGGCTGGAAGATATTCCTGCCACTGTCGCTGATCTTTATCGCGCTGGTGAGTGGCTGGCTGATGGTGAGCGGACGGATTGGGGGTGGGGTGTGATTGCATTGCTTCTCCTCGCGAGCGCCACCGCAGCTGTCCCCATCGAGCATCGCGCTTATGACTGCGCGCTCGATGTGCGCGACAAGGTACGGCTTCATTTCACGCTTCACACCGATGACGGGCCGGGCGCGCATAGTGTCAATCCGCGCATCCATGTCGCCGATGATATCGAAACGACCTTTGCCGACCATGATCCGATCGTGCTCAATTATGATTTCGGCAATATCCCTCTCAACCGCACACACGAGATGTGCATCATTTTCAACAACGCTGCCGGGTTGCCCTATGTGTTCAACTTCGATCCGCTCAAACCCGGCGCGCACAAAGCCAGTTTCTATCTGGCGCACAACCAGTGCAACGATGCGCCGCGTGCGGATGATATTGTTGCCACCGGCACCTGCCATGTGCATGTGAGCTTTTCTGAATCGAAAGTGGGCAAACCCGCATGATCGCGCATTACATCAAGACATTTACGCTGTGGGAATTTGTGAAGGCGCACGCGCTGACACTGCGCTATTTCTTCAAGCCCAAAGCGACGATCAACTATCCATATGAGAAGAACCCGCTCAGCCCGCGCTTCCGGGGTGAGCACGCCCTGCGCCGCTACCCGAATGGCGAAGAGCGCTGCATTGCGTGCAAATTGTGCGAGGCAATCTGCCCCGCGCAGGCGATTACCATCGAGGCGGAACCCCGGGAAGATGGCAGCCGCCGCACCACGCGCTACGACATCGACATGACCAAGTGCATCTATTGTGGCTTCTGTCAGGAGGCGTGCCCGGTGGACGCCATTGTCGAGGGGCCCAACTTTGAATATGCGACCGAAACGCATGAGGAACTGATCTATAACAAAGCGAAACTGCTCGCCAATGGTGATCGCTGGGAGCGCGCGATTGCGGCAAACCTTGCCGCCGATGCGGCGTATCGCTAGGGGGCACGCATGATTGCTTTGGCTGCTTTTTACTTGTTTGCGAGTGTGATGATCGCCGCTGCCGCGTTCACGATATTGTCGCGTAATCCAGTGCATTCGGTGCTCTGGCTCATCCTCGCCTTCTTCAATGCGGCGGGGCTGATGGTGCTTGCGGGCGCAGAATTTGTCGCGATGCTGCTGGTTATTGTCTATGTTGGCGCGGTGGCGGTGCTGTTCCTGTTTGTGGTGATGATGCTCAACATTGATCTGGCTGAAGTGCGCTCGGGCTTTACACGCTACGGGCTGTTTGGGGCGGCGATTGCGGCGGTGCTGGCTACCGAGGTGGTGGTGGCGGACGAGGCCTGGCATTCGGGCGCGCTGATGCTGGGCGCACGGCAGGCGGTGACTCCCGATAATATGCCCAACATTCAGGCGTTGGGCGCGTTGCTTTATACGCGCTATCTCTATGTATTTGAGGGGGCGGGGCTGGTGTTGCTGGTTGCGATGATCGGCGCGATTGTGCTCACCCACCGTGAGCGGTCGGGCGTGCGTCCGCAAAAGATTGGCGATCAGGTCAAGCGCCGCCCGAGCGAGGCGGTGCGGATCGTCAGCGATCAGCCAGTCGGTGCGGGGGTGGAATTGTGATTACGCTGGGTCATTATCTGTTCGTGTCCGCGATCCTGTTCGTGATGGGCGTTCTCGGCATCTTCATCAACCGCAAGAACATCATCATCATCCTGATGGCGATTGAGCTGATCCTGCTGAGCGTGAACCTCAACCTTGTCGCGTTCAGCGCCTATCTGCACGATATGGTGGGGCAGATTTTCGCGATGTTTGTGCTGACTGTGGCGGCGGGTGAGGCAGCAATCGGCCTTGCTATCTTGGTCATTTATTTCCGTGGTCGTGGCACGATTGCAGTTGAAGATGCCAACCGGATGAAGGGGTAATTTTGTGATTCAAGCCCTTGTATTTCTGCCGTTGATCGCCGCCATTATTGCAGGCCTTGGCGGGCGCTGGATCGGCAAGATCGCCGCAAAGTCGATAACGACCGGCGCGCTATTTGCCTCCTGCGCGCTCGCCTGGCCAATCTTCATCAGTTTCCTGAACGGGACGGCTTCGAGTCATGTCGCGCATGTGCTCAATTTCATTCATTCGGGCGCGCTCAATGTCGATTGGGCGCTGCGGGTCGATGCGCTCACAGCGGTGATGCTGGTCGTGGTGACGACCGTCTCCGCGCTCGTGCACCTGTATAGCTGGGGATATATGGCCGAGGATGAAAGCCAGCCGCGCTTCTTCGCGTATCTGAGCCTGTTCACCTTTGCGATGCTGATGCTGGTGACGGCGGACAGTCTGGTGCAGATGTTTTTCGGCTGGGAAGGGGTGGGGCTGGCATCCTATCTGCTGATCGGCTTCTGGTATCACAAGCCGAGCGCGGGCGCGGCGGCGATCAAGGCGTTTATCGTCAACCGCGTTGGGGATTTTGGCTTCTCGCTCGGGATATTTGGCTGTTTTCTGGTGTTTGGCACCGTGTCGATCCCAAAAATTCTTGAGATGACACCGGGCATGGCCGGCGCGACCATCGGTTTTCTCGGGATGCGTGTCGATGTTATCACCTTGCTCTGCATCCTGCTCTTCATTGGCGCGTGCGGCAAATCGGCGCAGCTCGGGCTGCACACCTGGTTGCCGGATGCGATGGAAGGGCCGACGCCGGTTTCCGCACTCATCCACGCCGCGACGATGGTGACAGCAGGGGTGTTCATGGTCTGCCGTCTGTCGCCGCTGTTTGCCGCCTCACCCACAGCGAGCAGCGTTGTCACCTATGTGGGCGCTGCCACCGCCTTTTTCGCTGCCACTGTCGGTACTACCCAGACCGACATCAAGCGCGTGATTGCCTATTCCACGTGCAGCCAGCTTGGCTATATGTTCTTCGCGGCGGGGGTAGGCGCGTACAACGCGGCGATGTTCCACCTTTTCACCCATGCCTTCTTCAAGGCGCTGCTGTTCCTTGGCGCGGGTGCGGTGATCCATGCGATGCACCATGAGCAGGATATGCGTTTCTATGGCGGTCTGCGCAAAAAAATTCCGTTCACTTTTGCGGCGATGATAGCGGGCACACTGGCGATTACCGGGGTGGGGATCGCCGGGCTGTTCGGTTTTGCAGGCTTTTACTCCAAGGATGCGATAATTGAGGCAACATATGCGAGTAACCTGCCTGCTGGCGGCTTTGCTTTCGTTGTGTCGGTCGTAGCGGCGCTGCTGACAAGCTTTTACTCATGGCGACTTATCTTCCTGACCTTCTTTGGCAAAGCGCGTTGGTCGGGTTCCGAGCATATCCAGCACGCTGCGCACGGACATGATGCGCATGGCAATGACGATCATCATCACCCAACCCCCTATGCTGATATGCATGATGATGGCACAGCAGGCTATCTCCCACATGAAGCACCATTCTCGATGTTGATTCCACTGCTGGTGCTGACGATGGGCGCGGTGTTTTCCGGTTTCATTTTTACCGGAAATTTTATCGATCCCGAAGCGGGTTCGCGATTCTGGCAGGGGTCCATTGCCTTCAATGCGGGGTTGATGGACGCGCGTGAGCATGTGCCCTGGCTGGTCAGCAAGTCGGCGACGATCGTTATGCTGATAGGACTCTTCACCGCCTGGTGGGCCTATATCCGCAAGCCTGATGTGCCGGCCAAATTCACTGCGCAATTTTCGATGCTCTATCAGTTCCTGCTCAACAAATGGTATTTTGATGAACTGTATGACCTGATCTTTGTGCGACCCGCGATGTGGATCGGGCGGCTGCTCTGGCATCGGGGCGACGAGAAGACGATTGATCGCTTCGGCCCCAATGGTGTGGCGGAGATTGTTGGCATGGGCAGCAGGCTCGCCGTACGGTTTCAGTCGGGCTATCTCGCGACCTATGCCCTGGTTATGCTGCTTGGGCTGTGTGCTGCAGTGAGCTGGTTTGTATTTGGAGGCGCAAAGTGAGCGGCATTCTTTCGATCATGATTGCACTGCCGCTGCTCGCTGGATTTGCGTGTCTGTTCGTCAGTGCGAACAATGCGCGCTGGCTGGCTTTGGCGGCGACTGTCTTTGACCTTATACTCGGGATCATCCTGTGGCGACATTATGAGATCGGCGGCGCACAATGGCAGTTCCGTGAGAGTGTGGCGCTGTTCGGCCAGTTCAAATGGGCGCTGGGGATTGATGGCATTGCGCTAATGCTGATTATGCTTTCGGTGTTCCTGATGCCGATCTGCATTCTGGCAAGCTGGGAGGCGGTGCATAAGCGCGTTTCCGAATATATGGCGATGTTCCTGCTGATGGAATCGCTGATGATCGGCGTATTCACCGCGCAGGACCTGTTCCTGTTCTATATTTTCTTCGAGGCCGGACTGATCCCGATGTATCTCATCATTGGTATCTGGGGAGGCACGAACCGGATTTATGCGAGCTACAAATTCTTTCTCTATACACTGCTCGGCTCGGTGCTGATGCTGGTCGCCATGTTGTGGATGGTGGGCTTTGCACACACCACAGACATCCCGACGCTGATGCAGACTAACTTCCCGGCGGCAGCGCAAAACTGGCTGTGGCTGGCGTTCTTCGCCTCGTTCGCTGTGAAGATGCCGATGTGGCCGGTGCATACCTGGCTGCCCGATGCGCATGTACAGGCGCCGACCGCAGGATCGGTAATTCTTGCCGGGGTGCTGCTGAAGATGGGCGGCTATGGTTTCCTGCGCTTCTCGCTGCCGATGTTCCCCGATGCAAGCGCGCATTATGCGCCGTTCGTCTTCGGCTTGTCGATGGTGGCGGTGGTTTATACCTCGCTGGTTGCGCTGGTGCAGCAGGATATGAAGAAGCTGATCGCTTACTCTTCGGTAGCGCATATGGCGTTTGTCACCGCCGGGCTGTTCGCCTTCAACACACAGGGGATTGATGGCGCGCTGGTGGTGATGTTGAGCCATGGGCTGGTATCGGGCGCGCTGTTCTTGTGCGTTGGCGTGATTTATGATCGCCTCCACACACGTGACATTGCGCGCTATGGCGGCTTGAGTGATAATATGCCGGGCTATGCACTCATGTTCATGCTGTTCACAATGGCAAGCGTTGGCCTGCCTGGAACAAGCGGCTTTGTTGGCGAATTCCTGGCGCTCGTCGGCCTGTATCACGCCAGTAGCTGGGCGACCGCGATTGTGACAACCGGGATCATCCTCGGGGCGGCCTATATGCTTTACCTGTATCGCCGTGTCGCGTTCGGCACGATTGTGCATGACGATGTGCGGCTGATGCCCGATCTTTCGCCACGCGAATGGCTGATGCTCGCGCCGATTGGTTTGAGCGTGCTGTGGATGGGGGTTTACCCCGAGAGCTTCATGGCCCCGATGCGCAATGACGTGACCGCGCTGACGGCGCG
>JAGWQR010000169.1 GCA_028869975.1 Alphaproteobacteria bacterium
CTGGTGCCGGTAATGCTGCTCGCCGGGTGCAGTATGGTTCCGCCCTATCAGCCTCCCACTGTGCCCGCAGCCAAGTCCTATCGCGAATCTGCGCCCTGGGTAAAGATTGACCCAGACGCTGAGCGACCTTCTGAAAAATGGTGGATGGGTTATGACGACCCGGCACTCGACGGTCTTGAGCAGGCGCTTGACCAGAATCAACCTACGCTTGCACAAGCGCTCGCACGATATGACGAGGCCGCAGCGTATATCACTGATGCCCGTGCTGCTTTGTACCCGCATGTTGGCATGGAAGGCATTGCAACCAAGGATCGTCAGTCAAATCAGCGTCCCTTGCGGGGTTCCAACCAGCCTGATCTCTATTCGGCGGATACGATCGATGGCGGGATAAGTTACGAGGTCGATATTTGGGGACGTGTGCGCGCCAGTGTTGCAGCGGCGCGCGCCAATGCGCAGGCGGCTCAGGCGAATGTGGCGGGCGTGCGTCTGGCTTTGCAGGGATTGATCGCGCTTAACTATGCGCGTCTTTGTGGTTTGGATCGAGAGGCCAATGTGGTGCGCATTGCTGTGAGCGCATATGAGCAGGCCGATCAGTTAACCAATCGGCGCTATAATGGCGGTATCGCTTCCAAAATCGATATTGATCGTTCCGGGCTTCAGGTCGCAACCGCTCAGGAGCAGTTGCAGGAAATATCTGCCAACCGCGCACTGACGGAACACGCGCTTGCAACCTTGATCGGGAAATCGGCAAGTGAGTTTTCTTTGCCAGAAACCCAGTGCGCTTTGAATTTGCCGCCTGTCACGGTCGGAGTACCATCACTGCTGTTGCGCTATCGTCCTGATCTTGTTGAGGCAGAGCGCAGGGTGGCAGCCACCAATGATGAGATCGGCGTTGCCAAGGCAGCTTTTTTCCCTTCGTTGACGCTTGGTGCGTTGGGCGGATTTCAGAATACGGGCTCATTGGGTCTGCTCAGCACACCCTATAGTTTCTGGTCCATTGGCCCAGATCTGCTGTTCAGCGTGTTTGATGGTGGCAAGCGTCGTGCACAACTAAGGCTGGCCCGTGCCCAGAACGCAGAGGCGACCGCCATCTACCGTGGTCGTGTACTGAGCGCATTTCAGGAAGTTGAAGATAATCTCTCACAGATGCGAATTCTCGAGGAAGAAGCCAAGATCGACACTCAGGCACTGACGACAGCCCGGGATGGTCAGGAGCAGGCAATGACACGCTATGTCAAGGGGGTATCCAATTATCTTGATGTGATAACCGCACAAACGACAAGCCTGGCTGTGGAACGCAACAACATAGATATAGCGATCAGGCGCTTCCAGTCCGACGTTAATCTGCGCACATCATTAGGGGGGATTGAGCCAAAATAGCCTCCATGTCCCGCCGGGACAGGAGCGTGTATAAGCGGCACAGCCATTATTTCAGATGCAGACCCAACGGCACGCCGACGACAGCCTTGACGATAAGGCTGTCGCGGTTGCCGCCATAGCCCTCGCCAATGCCGAGATTGAGATCCCATTTCCCGATATGTGTGTCTGCGGCAAGGAATGTTGCCTGATCATTGGTCGAAAATTGCCCGATTGAGCGCACCGGCCCCATGGCGTTATAGCTCTCAATACCCAGTGTGAACCCTGGGGTCAGCTTGTAGCCTACTTTACCATCCAGCTCAAAAGTTGTGGGGCCGCCCACCGGGCCATCGATTACAAAATCGACATTGGCATTGGCGGCGACGATCCATTTGCCACGTCGCCAGCCTGCAATGCCTTTCAGCTCTCCATTCCAGGGATTCTGGTCAAGCCGATAGGAAACGCGCCCAACCTCCAGATTGGCACCCCAATAGAAACCCTCTTCGGTGTGCGGTGCAAGCCACTTGATGCGCGCTTTGACGCCTTGCGCGCGCACGACGCCATCTGGCGCAAGTGTGGCGAGCGGCAAGTAAAGCCCAAGCTCGAATTCCTTGCTGAGCCCGAGAGAAAATTCTGGCGTAGCACGCCAGCGGTGCAGATTGGTTTCCGCACCGGGATAGTCAGTGCCCGCGTCGCCCTGCAGCACATCATTGATGTGCATGTCCAGCCCAACCTCGCCCGGCGCGTTGAGTTCATCCATATAGACCTGAATTTCTTCGGGCGCCGCAGAAGCTGGATACATGGCGCATACCGTCAGCACCGGAGTGAGCAGTAGTGCGGCACTCTGGCACATTCTGTTTAGGACCATAAAATTAATTCCGTCTGGGTAACATGCGCATCAAAACATTATCCCTGAGGATATAATGATGTATCAGCCCCATAAGCGCATGGGCGCCGGCGAGCAACAGGATGATGTTCGCCAGCAGCGCATGTTTGTGAACAATCGCCTCGGAAAGCGCGTGGCGCGAGGCCTTGTCATAGCTTCCATAGAAAGGAATATGGAACAGCCCGAAAATATCATCGCCCCGCACCCAGGTATTGGCCACACCAAGCAAAAGAACGGCAAATATCAGGACATAGAGCA
>JAGWQR010000170.1 GCA_028869975.1 Alphaproteobacteria bacterium
CGGGTACGCGCGTGATCCAGATGGTGGATCGCTCGGCCCGCCATGCCGCAGAACGTGCGCGCACCGATTTTGTCGCCAATGCCAGCCATGAATTGCGCACCCCGCTCGCGTCCATCCTCGGTTTTATTGAAACGCTGAGTGATGACGAAGCCGGAGGTGATGCCCGGCTGCGGGCGCGCTTTCTGGGGGTGATGGCGGCGGAAGCGCAACGAATGCAGCGGCTGATCGATGATCTCATTTCGTTGTCGCGGATTGAGGCCGAACGTCATCAGCCGCCGCGCCAGCCAATTGATCTGGCCAATCTGGTTACGTCGGCGGCGCGCGAAATCCGCAATCCGCTTGGCGATCCCGCCAATATCATTCTTGATTTTGAAAATGGGCTTGGCACGGTGCCCGGAGATCGCACGCAACTCCAGCAACTTGTGCATAACCTATTGAGCAACGCGCTCAAATATGGGCGCGTCAATGCGCCGGTGCGGGTGACGCTGACTCGTGAGGAGCCAAACCTGATCCGTCTGCAAGTCATCGATCAGGGCGAAGGCATTGCGCCCGAGCATCTGCCGCGCCTGACTGAGCGTTTCTACCGGGTGGATAGTGCGCGCAGCCGAGCTGGCGGCGGCACAGGGCTGGGGCTGGCGATTGCCAAACATATTGTCGAGCGGCATCGCGGCAAGCTCAGCATCGCGAGCGCATTGGGGGTGGGCACCACCGTTTCGGCAACATTTCCAGCGGATCGGCTATGAGGACTGGCGCTGTCATAAAAATGACGCTTTAATGTCATAAATCGATCATGATCTGTCATTATGACGATGAATTGAGCGGAGGCTGACATGAATTTGGCAGGCGAACATACACTGAGCGCATTTGATGAGGACATGACCAGGCTGCGCGCCCTGCTGTCTGAAATGGGCGGGCGCGCGGAAAAAGCGATAGACGACGCTATGGCCGCATTGGTGGCGCATGATTTGGATGCGTCGGCGCGGATCATCGCCGAAGACATCGAGATCGACAGGCTTGAAATAGAGGTGGAGCGGCTCGCGGTGCAGATCATCACGTTGCGCGCGCCGGTGGCCGATGATTTGCGTGAGGTGATTGCCGCGCTCAAGGTTGCGAGTGTCGTCGAGCGGATTGGCGATTATGCCAAGAATATCGCCAAGCGCGTGGCTGCGATCGAGGTAAGCGGACGGGCACAGGTGCTGACCGTGCTCAACGCGATGGCGGAAGTCGCCAGCGAAATGCTGCATGATGTGCTCAACGCCTTTGCCGCGCGCGATGCCACGGCGGCGGTTGAAATCAACCAGCGCGATTCGGCGGTGGATGAGTTTTACAATGCGATTTTCCGGATGCTGGTCAGTTTCATGATGGAAAATCCGCAGAGCATCTCCAGCGGTGCGCACCTGCTGTTCGTTGCCAAAAATCTGGAGCGGATGGGGGATCACGCCACGAATATCGCGGAAATGATCTATTATGTCGCAACAGGCTCGTTCATGCCAGAGCGTGAGCGCGGCGAATTGCCTGTCGTCTGAGCTAGCGGAGCAGGGGATGGCCGCAGCAAAAATGATGATTGTGGAGGATGATGCGGCGCTGTCCGAACTCATCCAGTGGCATTTCGAGCGTGAGGGCTTTGATGTCCGTGTCACCCCCGATGGCGAGGAGGCGCTGCTGCTCGCCGCCGAGGAAACGCCCGATATTGTTCTGCTCGACTGGATGATCGAGGGGCTGTCGGGGCTGGAAGTCTGCCGCCGCCTGCGCCGCACCGCGCCAACCGCCAATGTGCCGGTCATCATGCTCACCGCGCGCGGCGAGGAGGAAGACCGGATCCGGGGTCTGGAGACAGGTGCCGATGATTATGTCACCAAGCCCTTTAGCCCACGCGAACTGGTAGCGCGGGTGGCGGCGGTGCTGCGCCGTATCCGCCCCGCGCTCGCCGGCGAATCGCTCTATTATGCCGATATCGAGATGGACACGGTGGCGCATAAGGTGAAGCGCGACGGCAAGCCGATTGCGCTTGGTCCTACCGAATTCCGCCTGCTGCGCCATCTGCTGGAGCATCCCGGCTGGGTGTTTTCACGCGAGCGGCTGCTCGATGCGGTATGGGGGCATGACAGCGATATCGAGGTGCGCACCGTTGATGTTCATATCCGCCGTCTGCGCCAGGCGATCAACGCCCATGGCGGCACCGACATCATTCGCACCGTACGCTCGGCGGGCTATGCGCTCGATGCGGACAGAAGATTGTAGGGGCTAAGCCCCCAACAGACTCTCGAACACGCGGCGTCCGTCGTCGGCACCCTGCCCCAGATGCGCGGCGCGTTCGGGGTGCGGCATCAGGCCCAGCACATTGCCCGCATTGTTGATGATCCCGGCGATGTCGCGCGCCGAGCCATTGACGGCCTCGGCATAGCGGAACACGACGCGGCCCTCACCTTCCAGCCGGTCAAGTGTCGCCTCATCGGCGCTGTAATTGCCATCATGATGCGCAACCGAGATGCGCACTTCCTCGCCTGCCGCATAGCGCGCGGTAAAGGCGTTCTGGTTATTCTCGACCCTGAGCTTCACCGGACGGCAGACAAAATTTATGCCCGCGTTGCGCATCAAGGCGCCGGGCAGCAGCCCCGCCTCGGTCAGCACCTGAAAGCCGTTGCAAATGCCAAGCACTTTCACGCCGCGCGCCGCCGCCTTCACCACCGCCTGCATCACCGGCGAACGTGCGGCACACGCCCCCGAGCGCAGATAATCGCCATAGGAAAAGCCGCCGGGGATGCCAATCAGATCGAGGTCGTGCGGGAGTTCGGTTTCGCGGTGCCAGATCATCTGGGGCGCTGTGCCGGTCACATCACGCAGACACACCGCCAGATCGCGGTCGCAATTCGAGCCGGGAAAGACGATGACGGCTGATTTCATTGTGCTGCCCTCACGCCACCTCGATCCGGTAATTTTCAATCACGGTATTGGCAAGCAGCTTTTCGCACATTTCACCAAGCTGTGCCTCGCTCACATCTTCCGCCACATCCAGCTCGATGAGCTTGCCGATGCGCACATCATTGACGCCCGCAAAGCCCAGACCTTCAAGGCTGTGGTGCACCGCTTTGCCCTGCGGATCGAGCACGCCGGTCTTGAGGGTGATGAAAATGCGGCGCTTCATAGGGAATGGCCTTGGTGAGGAAGTGGAACAGGCGCGCTATGCCTCCCGCCGCCGGATTAGGCAAGGGGCAGGTTTAGCCAAGGCCCAAACAAAAACCCCTTCCGCCGGGTGGGCGGAAGGGGTTCTTGCGGGAAAGAGACCTCGGGAAAAGGGGATTCAGTTAAGCAACCTTGGCGAGGGTCTGGCTTTCTTCTTCAACGACGGTGTCACGCAGCACATAGCCACGACCCCACACGGTTTCGATATAATTGTCGCCTCCGCATGCCAGCGCCAGTTTCTTGCGCAGCTTGCAGATGAACACGTCGATAATTTTCAGTTCGGGTTCGTCCATGCCGCCATAGAGATGATTGAGGAACATTTCCTTGGTGAGCGTGGTGCCCTTGCGCAAGGAGAGCAGCTCGATCATGGCATATTCCTTGCCGGTGAGATGCACACGGGCACCATCAACTTCAACAGTTTTGGCATCGAGATTAACGGAGAGTTTGCCGGTTTTGATAACGCTTTGCGAATGGCCTTTCGAGCGGCGCACCACCGCCTGGATGCGCGCCACCAGCTCTTCGCGGTGGAAGGGCTTGGTCACATAATCATCGGCACCAAAGCCGAACGACCGGACTTTCGAATCGAGTTCGCCGATGCCGGAAAGGATGAGAACGGGGGTGGTGACGCGGGCAGTGCGCAATTTTTTCAGCACATCATAGCCGTGCATGTCGGGCAGGTTGAGATCGAGCAGGATGATGTCATAATCATAGAGCTTGCCGAGATCGAGCCCCTCCTCACCAAGATCGGTTGCATAGACGTTGAATCCTTCGGTCGCGAGCATCATTTCAATCGCCTTGGCTGTTGTCGGCTCATCTTCAATCAGCAACACACGCATGATATAACCTTTCCGTTATCTTCTGACCCCCCGAACGCCTTGAGACTTGCCCCCCTGCACCCGGACACATTCATTAACCATATAATCTCTGAACGCAAAAGGTTAATTTCTCGTTAATGAGAGAAATGCGCGAGTCGCGCGGCATTGAATTGCGCAGGGGGCGCGCCCATATGCCAGATATTCCGGCGTCCACACCCCGCCGAGGCAGGAAATCAACATGATAGAACTCCGTCCCTTTGCCCAGATTGGCGCTGCCGATCATGGCTGGCTCAACGCGCATCATCATTTCTCGTTCGCCTCCTATCTTGATCGCAACCGGATGGGCTGGGGCAGCATTCGGGTGTGGAATGATGATACCATCGCGCCGCATACCGGCTTTGCCACGCACGGCCATGAGAATATGGAGATCATCACCTATGTGCGCACCGGCGCGATCAGCCACAAGGATTCGCTGGGCAGCAGCGGGCGCACGGTTGCGGGCGACGTGCAGGTGATGAGCGCGGGTGCGGGCATCCAGCATTCCGAATATAATCATGAGGGCGAACCCTGCACGCTCTTCCAGATTTGGGTGCTGCCGCGCGAAAAGGGCGGCGCACCTTATTATGATTTCAAACCTTTCCCCAAGGACGCCCGCGCCGGGCAATGGGTTGTGCTGGCGAGCGGGTTTGAGGGGGATGCGGGCACTCTCCCCATCCGTGCCGATGCGCGCGTGCTGGGCGCGACACTGGCAGCAGGCAGCACATTGACGCATGAGGTGGGGCCGGGGCGTCATGCCTATCTGGTGCCCGCCACCGGCAAGATCGACGTGGATGGTGTGGCGGCCAATGCGCGCGACGGCGTGGGCTTAACCGAAGGCCACTATACCATCACCGCGCTTGAAGAAGCGGAACTGGTGCTGGTGGACGCGCCCTGAGCAAAAGCGTATAGCGCAGGTATGGCGCATTTCCCCAAACCCCGCTTAAGAAGCGCATGGGCTGATCTCAAAACGGCCATCACCAGGCCGATGCCGCACAAGCTGGGGATTCTAGGCGCGTGCGCGGCGTTCACTTATTTTCTGGTCTGGGCCTTTGTTACCGAATTCAGCTACACGCCGCCGCGCCCCGAACCGGTGCTGACCTATGTCCATATCTGGGCGCCGCACCGCACGCAGGCCCAGATTACCGCGAGCAACCATGCGTATGATGCCGAAGCCAAGCGCGAAGCGGCCTACGAGGCGGCCGCTGAAGCTGAGCGCCGTGCTTCCGCAAAACGTCTGTATGACGCACTCCACCGGAACGGGCTTTACTGAGGCTGACCTTTTCTGCTGGTATTTCCGGGAAAGGATGGGCCGGTGCGAGACCAGGGAAGCGACCGGCCCATCCTGTAGTGCGGGCAAACCCGCGTTGGGAACAACTTTACAGAAGCACGCACCGTGCCAATTTACACAAATGGCTAAAATCATGGCATTTCATGGTCAACGTCTGTTAACACATGTTGCAGCCTGTCAAATATCCCGACAGATATGCCCCTGGTAAACCCTGAAATGCGGCGCGCCCTGTCCCAGCGGCGCAAATACCGTTGCTTCGGTGCCGGTGAGCCAAACCTGACTGCCGGTCTCGGCAAGGCGCGTGAACAGCGCCTCACGCCGCACCGGATCAAGATGTGCCGCCACCTCGTCGAGCAACAGCACGGGCCGCAACCCGCGCTGTTCAGCGACCAGCCCGGCATGGGCCAGCACGATAGTGATGAGCATGGCCTTTTGCTCGCCTGTGGAGCATTTTTCAGCAGGTTGATTTTTGGCGGCATGACGGGCCAGCAAATCGGCGCGGTGCGGGCCGCTGAGCGTGCGGCCAGCCGCAGCATCGCGCGCGCGGCCCATGGCCAGCGCCTGCGCATAGGCTTCAGGCGCTAGCGGCGTTTCGTCGGCGAGCACCAGTTGCGCGCGCGCAAACGGGCCGTCGGGCAGCGCAGCCATCTGTGCATCGAGTAGTGTCACCAGCGCAGTGCGCGCCGCATGAATCGCCAGCCCGTGCGTCACCATCTGCGCTTCCAGCCCGTTCAGCCAGTGCGGATCGGCGGGCATGTCCTGTGCGAGCAGCCGGTTGCGCTGGCGCATCGCCGCCTCATAGCGCGCGCTATGGTGTGCATGATCGGGGTCGAGGCTGAGCACAAGCCGGTCAAGAAAGCGCCGTCGTTCGCCAGCGCTGTCGGTGAACAGCCGGTCCATCGCCGGGGTCAGCCAGACAATGCTCAGCCATTCGGAGAGCGCGGTTGCGGCGGCGTTAGCCCCGTTGATCCGAACAATGCGGCGCGCGGGCGCATCGGCGCGCGTGCCGGTGCCGAGCAAGGCGTCGCCTCGTTGCGCGCTGATGGCGAACTCGCCCGGCCCGCCTTGCTGCGCCATTTCACCGAGCTGTGCACCGCGCAACCCGCGCCCCGGTGCGAGCAGCGAAAGCGCTTCAAGGATATTGGTCTTGCCTGCACCATTGTCGCCGGTCAGGATGTTGAAGCCGGGGCCGGGGTGCAGTTCGGCGCGCGCATAATTGCGGAAATGGCGCAGGATGAGGCGAGTCAGGCTCAAGGGCCAGGCGTGTCCCGGGTCGTATGACTATGCCGGGGGCCGTGCAGCCGCATCCGCATGACGCGCCGTGCATCGCCCTCGGTAATTTCGAGCCGCCAGCCCGACGGGTGCGCCACCACCTCGCCGACCTGCGGCACATGCCCGGCAAGCACGAACGCCAGCCCGCCCAAAGTATCGACATCCTCATCCACAATGCCCAGCCGGGCGTCGATCATCTGCGCAACTTCCGCCAGAGGGGCGCGCGCGTCGGCCTCCCAATGATCGCCGCAGCGCACGAACGAGGCTTCGGGGGCATCATCATGCTCATCCTCAATCTCGCCGACAATCTCCTCGACCAGATCCTCGATCGTCACCAGCCCCTCGGTGCCCGAATATTCATCGATCACAATCGCGAGATGCACGCGCTTCTGGCGCATCAGCCCGAGTAGGTCGAGCACGCCCATCGCCTGCGGCACGAACAGGGGCTGGCGGATGAGCGGGGCAATGCCAATCGGCGGCGTTCCCGCTTTGCGCACCAATGCCAGCACGTCCTTGACATGCACCATGCCGATAATCTGATCGAGACTGCCTTCATAAACCGGCAGGCGCGAATGCGCGGCCTCGGCAAAGGCGGCAACCAGATCGGTGAAGCTGATCGTTTCGGGCACCGCAACAATATCGGCACGCGGCACCTTGACATCATCGACCCGCTTGTCGCCGAGTGCTAGCAGGTTGCGCAGCATCTGGCGCTCAACGGGGGAAAGATCACCCTTGAGCGGGGGGGCACCATCACCCTCATGCTCGTCGATCACATCTTCAATCTGGTCACGCAACGTTGTTTCCGGCTCGCCGAACAGCATGGCCTTAAGCCCGTGCCAGAGCCGCCCGCGACTATCGCTTTTACTCTCCCCGCTCCCGTCATCGGGCATGGTTATGCTTCCCTGTCGTCATATGGATCATGCAACCCGAGCGCCGCGCAAATCTCGCGCTCCAGCGTTTCCATCTGTTCGGCTTCGACATCGGTCATATGGTCAAGCCCTAGCAGATGGAGAGCCCCGTGCACAACCAGATGCTGCGCATGGGCCGCAAGCGTGACACCCCGCTCGGCGGCTTCCCGTGCGCAGGTTTCAAGCGCCAGGATAATGTCACCGAGGCTGGTTTCAGGGGCAAGTGGCGCGGCCAGAATGGCTTCAGGCGTCTCCATCGGGAAGCTGAGCACATTGGTGGGCTTGTTCTTGCCGCGATATTGGGCATTGAGTGTGCGCACCTCTTCATCATCCGATAGTCGCACCGCGATTTCCACCTCGTCATCGAGCGCAAGCAATCCGGCATAAGGCGAGCGCTGCACAGCTTCGCGTGCGGCCCGCGCAGCCAGCGCGGCCCAGTCCGCAGCGGGCCAGCCGATGGCGTCAACGCTGACGATCAGCATGTGTCATTCTTGGGCTTGGGATGTCTGCGTATGGCAATAATCCTCTCCTGGCGCGGCGCACCCCAGGATCGCAACGTAAAATAAAGGCTCCTGCCCAATCCGGCGGGCGAAGGGCGCGCGCCATGCCCTGCCCGCGCATAATGCGCCGCTCCCGCCCAATCGCCCGCCTGCGCCAGATCTTCGGCGATTTTCTGCAACGCATAGCCATGATGCTGCCGGGCATGGGCACGAATTTCGGCGTGCTGTGCGTGGGCGGCGACTTTGGCGAATACGCGCGCCTGCCATTCATGGCGCTGGAGTGGTGAGGTCTGGGTGGTGACATTGGTGCGCTGCGCCGGATCGGGCACATTGTGGCGCGCGATTTCACAGGGGCTGAACAGCATAACCCCCGCCACATCGATGAGCCGCAGATACAGCTCGCGATCTCCTTCCCAGCGGATCATCTCATCCATCCCGCCCAGTTCAAGCCATAGCGCGCGGCGCACGATCAGCGTGTTGACATGCGCAAAGCCGGGGGTTTGGAGCAGTTCCGCGCGGCTGACAGTATAATGCCGGCTTGCATCGGCACTGCGCCCGGCGCGTCTGAGCTGATCCGCCAGCGGCCCAAGCCAGAGCATCTCGGCATCGGGCACATCGCCACACCAGGCACGCTGGTTTGAGAGATAAAGATCAACCGGCGGTTGCGCGCCTGCCAGCGCCGCTTCAGCGCGCGCCAGATGCGCTGCGTCTATCCACACATCATCATCATCAAGGAACGCGAGATAATCGCCCGTCGCTGCCAGTGCACCGGTGTTGAGCGCAAAACTCGGGCCATGGCCATGCGCGCGGCGCGGCAGTTCAATCTGTTTGAGCCGATCTCCCAGCCGCGCACCGGCATCGGCAAGGATGCGGTGATAAGCCTGGGCATGATCGGCGCTCAGCCCGTCGATGACGATAACGACTTCATACGCAACGCCGGTCTGCGCGAGGACGCTTGCCAGCGCTTGCGCAAACAGCGCCGGGCGGTCGCGCGTGGGCATGATGACGGAAAAGCGCATCGGCAGCTAGACGATCTCGATGGCGCTGATGAAGCGCGCGCCGTCGCGCCGGTCAAGCTGGACGATGATGTCGATCACGCTGCGCGCATAATCAATCGTTTCGGCGCGGCCCAGCCCAAGGCCGGTCTGCATCACCATCAGTGCGAGTTGCTCAAGCGCGCCGGCGGGCGAATTGGCATGGATGGTGGAAAAACTCCCGGGATGGCCGGTGTTGATAGCGCGCAGAAAACTCACCGATTCGGCACCGCGCAGTTCGCCCAGCACAATGCGGTCGGGCCGCATCCGCAAGCTGGCCTGCAACAGATCATCGGTGCTGAGCTGGGTTTCGCCCATTTCGCCTTTCACGGCGATCAGGCCCAGGCTGTTTGCATGCTGCAGACGGATTTCGGGCGTATCCTCAACCAGGATGATACGCTCCTGCGCCGGGATATGGCGCAGCAAAGCATTGAGAAAGGTGGTTTTGCCGCTCGATGTTCCGCCCGAAACCAGAATGGTTGCCCGCGCGGCAATGGCTGCTTCCAGAAAGGCGATGGGGGCTTGCGCCGGATCGATATGGCGCCAGCCCTGCTGCGCTGCGTGGCGCAACGCCGGCACATCATAGGCCGAGAGCGGCACATCGGGAATGCGATGCTGGCGGATGGCCAGTGCCCAGTGGGCGCGGGTGGCGGGCGGTGCCACAATCTGCACGCGCGCACCATGGGGCAGCGTGGCCGCGAGCAGCGGGCGCGCGCGATTGATCCCTTGATGGCTGGCGCGGGCAATTTGCTGCGCGAGTCGTTCAAGCAGCCGGTCATCGATTTCGGGTGCGAGGGTGCGCGTCATCCCGGCCTGCTGGCTCGATTCGATCCACACTTCACCCGGCTGGTTGACCAGAATTTCGGTCACATCATCGCGGTCCAGCCAGGGCCGGAACGGGGCGAGGTGCGCGTCAAGGTAGACGCCCTCGTGCAGCAGGCTGACTGCCGCACTCATTTTCCGCCCGCAACGCCCGAAAAATCAAGATCATGCGCGGTAAAGATGCGCAAGGGCGTTCCCGCAGGCACACGCACCGTCGGCGGGATATTGGCGTTGGTGGCGGTGCCGGATTGCAGGGTTGACTGCGGCCCCGCCAAAACAACCGACGTGCCGCCGCCGCCCACAGCTTCGCCCACAGAACCAATCAGCGAGACCAGAATCGCCGCGCCGAAGCGCTTGAAGAAATGACCATGCACCTTGCCGGTCAGGCCGTTTTCACCCGCATAATCGGTGGCGGGCGAAGCGAGCGCGATCGACACACCATCGGGGCGCAGCAGCCGCGTCCATTCGATGAACGCGCGCGACTGGCCCGGAGCCAGCCCGCTCTTATATTCGCCGATCACATGCGCGCCGCGCGCGATGAGCACGGTGCTGCCATCATAGCTGCGCACATCGCGGCTGATGACCGCGCGCACAAAGCCCGGCGTATCCGAATTGAGCGCGGTTTCCAGCACGGCGGACATCAGCGTCCCTTCCGCAATCGTGGTGGCGGGGCTGACCATTCGGGTCGCCACCGCATCGCTGTCGCCGGTGACGCGCGCGGCAAACTGTTCTTCGGGAGTCAGGTTTTGGGAGGCCGGCCTGGCCGATTTGTCGGGCGCAGGGGTGGCGATTGTGGGCTGCGGGCTGTTATCGAAAATAACAGCGGGTGCGTGCTCCAGATCGAGATTTTGCTGGGCGGCGGGCAGCAACGCCGGGGGCGGCAGGGGAGCCGGACGCAGGCCGGTGAGGGGCGTCGCTGGCGGCGCTGGCGCAGCGGTGGCAATCAGCGCCGGTTTCGCGATCGGTATGCCCGGTGTTGGTGGCGGGCCAAGCATGGCCGCCGCAGGCGCAGCCGGCGTTGGCACTGTTGATGCAGGCGACGTCCGGTTCCGGCTGCTGCTCATCGCATAGAGCGTTGCCGCGCCCAGCAGCAGGGCGATACTCATGCCGAGCATAAGCCCCATCCGGTCGCGGCGCATCGCCTGCCCGGCGACCACCGGAAAGCCCTGCATATCCGCCATGCTGCGCTCCTGATTGTCAAGCGTCAGGCGTGGATCCTGACCGGACTTGGGTTGGAACGGATCGATCATGGCCTCGCCTCTGCAGTTGGTTTGGCACTGCGTTCACTGCGCTTGACGAGTTCGGCATGGGTTTTGCCGATGCGCAGGATATAGCGCGGGGCCACCCCTTCAACCACAATCATCCCATCATGCAGGGTGAAATTGACCGGGCCTTCATGCCCGTCTGCAGCCTGGGCGAAGATGGCGGGTAAATCGGCCGCTTCAGGCCAGAGCATATAGGTGAAATGCCCATCATCATAAACTTTGAACGGAAGCAGCTTTGCATTGCCAAGGCGTTGCCAATCGGAATTGATCACCGGCGCTGGCGCAGGCGCAACCGGCTTTTCGGGCGATGGCGCAGCGTCGGGCAGCTTGAGCGCCTCCGGGTAAATGAAACGAATGTCATAATAGACCGGCCCGCCCATGCCGAGATCGAAGAGATAATGCCGCCGGTCGGTAATCACGGTCATATTGGTGTGCGCGTGGCGCCGCAGGGGCTTGATGAAAATCAGGTTGGCGCGCTTGTTGGGCGTAATCTGCCAGGCGTTCGAATCGCCAAGCGCGATATTCTCGATCTGCTCGTCGGGGCCAAACTCGATCATGGTCTGAACGCCAAGCTGGCCGGAAACCGGAATAACCCGGCTTTCAGAATAATAGATGCTGGCGATCTGCTGATGCGCCCTTGCGCCAACCGCAGTGGCGAGCAGGCAGACCAGACCCAGCAGAGCGAAGCGCCGCATCATCGGCCTGCCCTGCGTGGTGCGGGACGGCGATAACCCTGCCCGAGCGGACGGATGCGCGGATCGCGCGCCATGGCCGCTGGTGCGCTGTCCATTGCAGCCGCGCCCCTGTCAAGGCCTGCAGCGACGATCAAGCTGCGCTGTGCCCGGATTGTTTCCACAACGCCGCCCGGTCCAACTGCTTCGGGCGCGTTGGAAATAAATGAAGTGGCCGGAATGCCCCGCAAGAGGTCGGCGGTGCGGTTTTCTCCTGGCATCGAAGCGGGGGCCGGAGTGAAGGAAGCGCTGGCAGGCAGCGTGAATGGATCGGAAAATGCCGGAGTAAGGCTGCGCTCACCGGTTGTCTGCGGGATTATATGCCATCCGTTGACGATCACCATGGCGGTGCGCGTGCCGAGCAGCATCAAGGCGAGATAAACGAAAGCCGCCATGAAGATTGATGTCGCCAGATCCAGCGGCACCTGCCCGTCGGCGTGCGCCAGTGTATTCACCATCGGAGCCAGCATCGCCAGTGTCCCCGCGCCGAGCAGCACGGCCATCAGCGGTGTCAGCGCCAGCATCACCGCCGCTTTGAGCCAGCCCTCAAACAGCCCCTGCGTGCCGCGAAAAAGCGATAAAATGATGAAAACCGGCCCCAGTGCCACAACAATGGCCAGCGCGATCCGTGTCACAATCAGCACGCCGACGGTGCCGAGCAGCAACATCATGGCCCCCAGCCAGAGCAGATCAACCGGATTGGCGGCATGGCCGGCAATACTTGGCGGCGGCGTGCCATTGGCGGCGGCCAGGTTGAGCGTGGCCGCCTGCTGTGCACTTTGGGCCAGCACGCTGAAAACCGCATCCATCCGGCTGGCAAACAGGCTTGTGGCGGAGCCTTTGGTGCCGATCATGATGCCGGCGAGCTCGTCGGGCGCGCCGGTCAGCAGCGACCAGAACACATCATGATAGGCGAGCCAGCTTGTCGCGAAGGTGAGGACCAGACCCAGATGCAGGATGCGGGGCGTGAGGCTGGTCAACCGGAGCGACGTCCGCCCCATCAGCAGCGCGAGCGCGAACAATCCCACAAACAGCGTCAGCAACAGTGTCAGCGCGGGGCCGAGGGCACCATTGATGCCGAACAGGCGCGCAAAACTGTCTGATACCAGCGCATTTGAGCGGCAATCAATGAGCCGAAGCGTATCATTCACCGCGCTGAGACCGGATGCGGGCAGGGCAGGGCAGGCGGTCATTCAGCGGCCTCGCGCAATTCTTGTGCCCCCGGCCAGGGTTTGCCGGTGAGTGGCTGATACCAATGCGCGGGCGCATCTCCCAGCCGCGCGCGCAACGCATCCAGACGCCGCACGGTTTCTTCCCGCCCCGAGACGATGGTCAGCATTTCATCCATCCCTGACAAATCCAGCCGGACAACAATACTGTGGTTGGCGTGACGGACAAGGAAGCAATGGCTGTGCACGGGCAGCGCGCGGATCAGATCAAGCTCATGTGCGGAAAGGCCGAAACCATCGCAATAATCTTCGGCACGCGCTTTGGCATTGGGCATGAAAATCTGCGTGGCGGTCTGCTCGACAATCGCGGCTGCAATCCGGCTGTCGAGCGCATCACGTGCGCTCTGGGTGCCGAAGCCGACAATGGCGTTGCGCTTGCGCAACGTTTTGAGCCAGTCGCGAATCGTGGCGGCAAACACCTCATCATCCAGCGCTTTCCAACCCTCATCGATCAGGATCATCGCCGGTGTGCCATCGAGCCGGGCATCGATACGATGAAAAAGATACAGCATCACGGGCGTGCGCAGCGTTGGTGTATCGAGAATCCAGGTCATGTCGAAGCCGAGCAGCGGCTGGTCGAGGTTGAGCGCGTCGGCAGCATTGTCGAAAGCCCAGCCATAGGGGCCATCATGGATCCAGGGGGTCAGGCGTGCGGCTAGATCACCTTCCTGCGGACGTTTTGCGCCGCCCAGCAACTCTCTGAAATAGCGCAAACGCCTGAACTGTGGGTCATTCTCATAGGCGGTGTCGATCGCCCGCGTAATGATTTTGCGCTCCTCGCCATTGGCGGGTTTCAGCAGGGCGCCCAGCCATTCGCTCAGAAATGCGCGGTTGGCGGGGGTATCGGGCAGCGCCAGCGGATTGAAGCCGGTGGGCGCGCCCGGTGCCAGTTGTGTATAAACCCCCCCCATGGCGCGTATGAAAATTTCAGAACCACGATCTTTATCAAACATTATTGTGCGAGGTTTGAGCTTTTGCGCCTGTGCGGCCAGAAAGTTGAGCGCCACTGTCTTACCTGACCCAGACGGGCCAATGATGGTGAAATGGCCCAGGTCGCCTGTGTGAAAATTGAAGAAATAGGGCGTGGCCGATGTGGTTTCGAGCAGGCTCACCGCATCGCCCCAATGATTACCGGTCGCTTGCCCCAGCGGAAAGCCGTGCAGAGACATCAACCCGGCGGCGTTGCTGGTTGAAATGAGCGCGCGGCGCACCGCATAAGCTTCATTGCCGGGAAATTGCGCCCAGAACGCCGGCTCCAGATTAACATCCTCGCGCACCGCAATCGCGCCAATATCCGCGAGCATCGAGGCTGCCTCGGCGAGCGCGCCGTCAAGCGCTGGCAAGGATGGCGCGCGCACCAGCAACGACAGATGATGGTCGCCAAAGCCGGTCTGGCCGCTGACCAGGGCATCCTTGGCGGAAAGCATTTCGCGCCGCTCGGTCATCAGATCATCGTCGCTCGCGCGCAGGCGCCGCAGGGCGAGGTCAATCCGCTCGCGCGCGATCTGCCGGTCTTGCGGGGCAAAGCTCTCGGTCAGCACGCACTCATGCCCCAGCCGCAGCGCCCCGTCGATCAGCCCGGCGCGGGTGCTGGCGGGATATTCCTTGAGCGCGAGCAGCCCTGCAAAATCGCGCTGGCCCGCGCCCTGCAACTCCAGCGCATTGAGCCCGAAGCTGATCCGCCGATAGGGGAGATGATGGCCCAGATCGGTTGGTGAATCGGGTTTGAGCACAGGTCGCATTTCGCCATTATAGAGCGCAGAGAGCAGCTCCAGCGGTTCGGAGCAGCGACCATGGCGGGTCTGGTAGCAATCGAGCAGCCGTGCATCATAGCCTTTCAACGCGGCGCGCAGGGCAGCGGTTGCGGCGTTCAGCTCGGTGAGTGCGGCGGGATCTACGGCCTGTTCGGCATGGCGGAGCCAGCGCCCCAGCCGCTCGGGCAGGCCGGTTTTGCCGCGTGGCGGGCGCCGCACGAGTGTGATGAACTGCTCATTGACGAAAAGCTGTGTGTGGCTCAGTTTTGTGCGCCATTGCCGATCGAACTCAGCCGCAACCGGGGCATCAAACTGCCCGTCGAGCGCGACATCGACGCGGCGCCGGATAATATGATGATAGAGGATAAAGCGGGCATCGAGCGCGGTGC
>JAGWQR010000171.1 GCA_028869975.1 Alphaproteobacteria bacterium
GCGGAGCGGTGGCCGAGTGGTCGAAGGCGCTCGCCTGGAAAGTGAGTATACGGCAAAACCGTATCGAGGGTTCGAATCCCTCCCGCTCCGCCACCTCCCGTCCTTCAGCGAACCGCTGTGGACCATCCTAGTCTTCATAAAAGCTTGCAAAACCAATGCGTTGAAAAATATTTTCTGTTCGCGGCTGTTCGCAGTGGATCGCCACAATCCGCTGCCACCATTGGGAACAGGATTGGGGCTGGAATTCGCCTTGGATGCCCCCCAGTTCCATCTGCGGAGGTCGTGATGGCACGCAGATTCAGCAACAAGCTGGCCGCGAAGCAGGTGATGGCGATCACCAAGCCAGGGAAGCATTCGGACGGGAATGGGCTGTACCTGCTGGTGAAGCCGAACGGAAACCGCTCGTGGGTTCTCATTCTGATTGGTGACGGTCAACGCCGGGAAATGGGACTGGGCAGTCCGGGCACAGTTTCGCTTGCGGAGGCCCGCAAGCTTGCAGCCGAGGCAAAGGCGGCATTTGACGCCGGGCGCGACCCCATCGCCGAGCGGAGCCAGGCGCGTCCGAAGCGGGCAGCTCCGGCTGATGTGACGCTGCCAGGCCCCAGGCGGCGTGCGCGGCGTCATGGCGGCATCACCTTCTGGGAATTTGCCGAAAAACTGATCGATGAGATCGAAGAGGGTTTCCGGAACGACAAGCATCGCAAGCAGTGGCGAGCAACACTGCAGACGCATGCGGCTAAGCTATGCAAAATGGAGATTGACGCGATCGGCACGGACGACCTCGTTGCAACGCTCCAGCCAATCTGGCTGAAAGTGCCGGAAACAGCACGCCGGGTGCGCGGTCGTATCGAGCGTGTGCTGGACGCTGCCAGGGTGGCCGGTCATCGCGATGGCGAAAACCCGGCGCGTTGGAAAGGGCATCTCGAACTGCTGCTGCCCAAACAGCGCAAGTCGCATGGCCACCATGCGGCCATGCCTTATGATCAAGTTCCGGATTTCTTTCGCTCGCTGCACCGCCGGTCCGCGATGGCGGCGCGAGCGCTGGAATTCACGATCATGACCGCCGCCAGGACGGGAGAGGTTATCGGCATGACATGGGGCGAGGTCGACCTTGAGGCCAAGCTCTGGACGATCCCGGCTGAACGGATGAAAGCGGAAGCGGAGCATGCGGTCCCGCTTTCGGACCATGTCGTCTCGATCCTGCAAGCCATCAAGCCGAAGCATCCGGAACCTGAACGATTGGTATTTCCCGCGCAGCGCGGTGGCAGGATGTCCAACATGGCTATGTCGATGCTGCTACGTCGGCTGGACGCGGGGAGTGTAACGGTCCATGGCTTCCGATCGTCATTCCGCGACTGGGCCGGTGAGGAAACCCAGTTCGATCGCGAGACAGTTGAAATGGCGCTTGCCCACACCGTCGGAAACAAGGCCGAGCGAGCCTATCGGCGAGGGCGGGCACTTATGAAGCGACGCGCATTGATGGATGCGTGGGACGTCTATTGCCGGGGTGGAACCGGTGCAGCCAAACGGAACGGAGCTGTAACCCGCAACGTGGAATATCGAGCCGGCGCGGAGACCTGCGCATGATCGACCGTCATTCGCCTTCCGATGCGAATTCGGCAGGAAGAGGTTGAAAAATTTGATAGTGGGTCAGGCGCGGTCGACTATTCAAAGTGGGCCCATGCGGTGAAAACGCCTTGAAACTGGACATTCGCGTGCGCAATTGAGTTCGTTGAAGTCGCCGTAGGTTCACGCGGACGGACGCCTCAATCTTTGGGGGCGGGTGCTGGACCCTTTGCGGCATTTACGGCGGCAACCTTCGCCATCAAAATCGCCTTTGCGGTGCCATAACGATTGTTGAGCACGAAGTCGATCATGTCGAATGCGTCGAGCACATGATCTCGTATGATGCCACCATCATGTGCTACTGTGGCATAAGTGCCGAGGAGCTGAAATATCATATGCGGTGCCAGTACGTTTGTTTCGTATAAGCTGCTCTTCGCGCCACCTTTTAGGGAGATCGTTCTTGCAAACAGTTACGTTTCCTTGCGATGCCTGCGGCGCGCAGTATCAACACGGACCTCACCGCTATGAAGGTCATAAGATCCATGCGTATGATATGATGGTTTGCGATACATGCTACGCCGCAAACTGGGATGGATGGGGGCCAATGCGGGAACCTCGGATCATCAAGCATCTTGAAGCGAAAGGCATACCTATTCCGAAGCGGAATTCA
>JAGWQR010000172.1 GCA_028869975.1 Alphaproteobacteria bacterium
GCTCGATCAGCTTGACGAGCGTATCATGAAAGCCAAGCATATCAGTGTACATCCGTTGCAGATGGAAGCGCGCGATATTGCAGGCAGTGTAGTTGTATCCCCCGCGATCAATGAAGTCTCGTTGCTGCGGCAGACGCGTCAGACAGCCAAGATTGAGGTTAATCTCAACCATCGTACCGTACTGAGTGAGTTGGTGTGCGATGGCGTACTGGTCGCCACGCCAGCCGGATCAACTGCCTATAATCTATCCGCCAACGGCCCCATCCTGCCATTGGGTTCACGACATCTTGCGTTAACTGCGCTCAGCCCGTTCAGGCCACGACGCTGGCGAGGCGCCATCATCCCCGAGGGCGCCGCCGTGGAATTCCGGGTGCTCGAGCCAGACAAACGACCTGTCAGCGCTGTGGCTGACCAACGCGAGGTTCGTGATGTCACTCATGTCACAATCAAAATCGACCACAGCCGCACCTTGACCCTGCTGTTCGACCCGGAGCATGCCCTGGACGACCGCATCACCATGGAACAATTTGCGTCCTAGCCGGGCTTGCATTTCCGTTTTACTGCGCTATACGCGGCACACTTCAAGGCTTTTCCCCGGTAGCTCAGCGGTAGAGCATCCGACTGTTAATCGGACGGCCGCCTGTTCGAATCAGGCCCGGGGAGCCATACACCTAATCTGCAGGCAGCTTTATTTCGCCACTGCACGCGAGCGACGATCATCCAGCTTGAACGTCTAAGGTATATGATCTTGATGACCAATTTGCGTTATTTTGACAGTTTCCCATCAAGCGGGGCCTCTCGTGATCTCTTGGTAATTTAGGCAGCGCTCATTGGCAAAGCCGCTCCAGAAATGCCCTTGCCTTGCCAATTTGAGCATGACCAAGCGGCAAAAATGTGCTGGATTTTGCGATCAAGCGCTGCGCGCGCCGACCCAGTAGAAAATGTGCAACGTTGAGTATGGAAGGTGACGTACAAGCGCCTTTGGGCCGGTAGAACAGCATATCAATAGTTCGGGCAAGAGGATATCGCCCGAGCATGATACTCGCTTTGTTAGGCAACACACTCTGTCCTTGAACACTGACAGGCACCACGCGCATTGCGGGTGAGACATGGCCAAAGCCCGTAAAGCCGATGGCAAGCGGGTCTGCGGCGACACGCATTCCGACCGAAGCATCATTTCCAGTGCCTGCCGCAGAAATCCACCGTCCGTGCAGCCCCCGATAGCTCATCACATGACGACGAAGCGTAAGCGCGCGCGCGGACTCCTCCCCAGACCAAGCGTCGCCACCAGCAATATGGATTGGTCGGTTTTGCCACGCGCGCACACCGACATCTCCCCAATGATGCGCGGCTCTTCCGCCACGCAGGAGACTTGAGGAGAAAATAGCATCGATTTGGCGAAGACTGAGCTGGCGGACGGGATTGGCGGGATTGACCACGATGACAACAGCATCAAGCTTGCCAAAGCTGTTCCAGGCACCGTTGGCCACAGGCAAAATGATCGGCGCGGCACCGCGATGATGATCGCGGAACGTGGCAAGATCCGCTTCGGAGATTTCGCGCGACAGAAATGCGATATCTCCCTGCCCTTCAAGGAAATGCTCAAGCCCGGGATTGCGCTTGCCAAGAGGTGGCGCGGGATCGGGCGCGACAACGACACGAAGCCGATCATGCAGATGGTTGAAATCATCCTTCCACGCCTTCGTCAATCCAGCCAGAATCTTCGTGGTGCTGGCCGTCAGCTCGGGTGGCAGCGCCTTGAGCTTTGCGCGCTCGGCTCTGAGTTCAGTGCGGTTAAGTGGAATGTAGCCGAGCGGATCTGCACGGATAATCGCCTGTCCCGCATCAGACATAATTTCATTGAGCACCATGCGGGCATGCGGATCAACCCCGCCGCTGCAATCGCGCCTAGCATAGATCATTAAGAACCGGTCAAGCGGATAGTGGCCGGACTGAATGGTCGCGCGGTTGGGCGCGCGGGCAATGCCATTATCATCGATGATCGTTAGCGCGCGCAATCTGTCACTCGTCATGTTGAGATCAGCCAGTCCGATGGCCAGCCGATCCCCGGCTACAGCGGCTGCGACATCGCGAGACTGCCGCTCGCCATGAAATGAGACGCCAAAATCAGGCGCTTTCAGCGGCCCCTTGAGCAAATAGCGACCGATCGCCGTATCCGCCGCAAGGCCTATCGGATGGATTGGCTGATTGCCCAAATCGCTGAATGGCAGCAGATCATTCCAGCGTGTTATCGGCAATCCGGGCGACGTATCTGTAAACAGGCGTCGCAACGCGCGCATCGAGATGGAATGCAACGGACTGTCATTGCGCACCAACACACCCAATGGCGATGATAGCGCGCCTGGTGTCAGTGAATCATGCGCGACCCGAAACATGACTGGCGGGTAGCACCAGCGCTGCGTGAACGCGGTACTCTCAGCGGGCAGCATTTCGGCACCCATCGGCGCGAGCAATGACGAACCATCAAGCAGTGCAGGTGGCGCAGACCTGGTCGATTTGAGCACGAGATCAAAATGCATGCCGGGATGACGCGCTTCCACCTTCTGCGTGATCGCGCCAACGATGCTCGCCATATCGTTATACCCGACGATGCGGGCAAGATCGTCAGCGTTTGCAGCATCGGGGATTGTCCCCAGAGTCGGCTCTCCCCCTGCAATTTGCACGATGCCCACCAGCAAGAGCGCGGCGAGAGCAATCCTCCGGCAGCGCACCGCCCTCAGGGCCGCAGCATCCAGAGCAATGTTGCATCAAAGAGCGCACGCCCCTGTGGCGTAAGGTCGTCGAATGCGGGGTTGTCGAGCGGGAACAGCGCGCGCCGGTCGGGTGCGATAAAATAGCCATCCATCGTCGCGCCCTTCTCATAGCCAAAAATAGCCGCTTGCTTGCGCTGATCGGGCAGTGTGGCGATGATCGTTGCGCCGGGGCTGGGCGTTGCCCATTTAAGTACGTCCTTCTCTTTGATAAACGGCACGATGCCTGACAATCCCGCAGCCCGCTCAAGATCTGGATTGACGATCAGCAGCGAATCCGTTGCCGGATCTTCACTTTCCTGCGGCTCGCCATGTTCGCCATAATCGACATAGCGGTTGCGCCCGGCCATGCGCAGCGTATCGGCCATTAGCGCCTCCAGGCAAAGTACAGGTCTGGCAATATCACGATATTGATTGCCGTTCTTGTATTTGGAATTGGTGGCTGACAGGACAATGAGATCAAAAGCATTCGCCCCCGCTTCCGGATCGGTTTGATCACGGAATGTGACGGTGAATCCTGCATTTTGAAGCCGCTCGATGATATGCTGATCCGCTTCGGCCCCCTCTGGTGTATCTTTGCGCCCTACGAACAGGGCCTTCTTCCCCGCAGCAACCTTGGCCAGCGCCGCAGAGAGTGCTTGCGGATTATACGCCGGCGCGTTCGGCGGCGGGGAAACCGCCCAACGAATCGATGCATCGAACAACGCAAGTGATTTGTACCAGTCGCGTATGGCTGGAGACCGTAACGCTGGTCCGACTGCCTGACTCAGTGAATGGAAATTGGCACTGGTCATATAGAAGCCGACCCGGCGCCCGGCTGCCGGAACATCGCCAGCCATCAGTGCGCCTTTTTCATAGGTGAACATGCCGGCGCGGTAGGGATAGCCTTCGAAATTGGCGATGACCGTTGCGGCCCTGCTAGGACGACCCCAGCCTACAGTCTCCGGCTTGAGATAGAAGGTACCAAACAATTGGGGTTTGAGATCAACCGCGCGCGCAATTTCGTTGGTGGTGTTAGCACCGAACGCATAAAGTTCGGAGAACGAACGCGCATAGTATGTTTTGGGATCGACCACCTCGAAATCGCGGTGGACGGTTGGGCCGGTCATCGCAAGATCGGAATAGGCGGGCTGGTTCCAGGTAAAAATGGGAACCGGCGAGTCCCTGAATTTAGCCAGACGATAAGGATTCGCTGTCGAAGAAATGACAATCAGATCTGAATGTTCGTCAGTGCGGGCCTTGTCGTCCGTAACCTCATTCACCTTGAAGCCCATCGTCTCAAGATGTGCTTTGACGAGTCCATCGTCGTTTGCAACGCCTTCTTCAGGCTCCCCCACGATGAAGAGCACCGTCTTGCCTGACAACGCCGATACTGGGAGCAGCTTTGCGCGCGTTGGGCTAGGTTGCGCAATACAGCATGCCATTGCTGCAATGGCCACTGCAATCGTAAGGCGTTTCATAAGATTTTCTCCAAACCAATCAATGCGAAAGAAACAATAGCTCAGCACCACCCGAAGCTGATTTTGCAGCTACGATGAAGCGATGTGTCGTGGGATCATAGGCAATGGGACCCAGGCCTTGTTGAAGCTTGATCTCGCCGGCCGCAGAATAGCGGATGAATGCCTCCATTCTGATCAGCGAAATTGTGCCATTGTCATGGGCGAGCATCGTGACGCCTTTCCAGC
>JAGWQR010000173.1 GCA_028869975.1 Alphaproteobacteria bacterium
CGCGCCGATCGTCACCACTTGTGATTGTGCCTCAGGTTTGAACACCCAGGGCAGCTTCGGATCGGTGTTGGTGTCAAAGCGAATCAGCATCGTCTGGCCTGCAACCGCCCCCGGTGCTGCCGCCGCCACCTGCGTGGTGCCATTATAGCCCGTGGTCGAACAGAAAATCCGGTAGAGCGCATAGGAATAATAGCCCAGCGCGCCCATCGTCGCCAAAATGGCCAGCGATAGCACCACGGGCCGGTTTTTAGGTGCGGTCAGCAGGGCCAGCGCAGACATATCTATACTCCCTTTTGCATCCGCGCGAGCGTGATGAAATAGACCAGAGCCATCAGCGCCGCGCAGGCCAGCCCTGTAATCATGATGCCTGTCCTCCTGCGGCGGTTGAACTCATCATCAGGTTTCATGCGCCGAGCCACCGGTCCACGCCCAGCGCACCGAAAACCAAGAAAAGATAGAGGATCGAGAAAAAGAACAGCCGCCGTTCGGGGCGCGTATCGCGATCTTGTCCAAAGCGCCGCATCCCCACCTGAAGGCTAAGTGCCGCAAAGCCGAGTGACAGCGGCAGCGCAATCAGTGCATAAGTCAGCCCCGCCAGATGCAGCAGGAAGGGCGCTAGCGCCGCCGCCACGGTCAATGCGGCATAGAGCAGGATCTGGCGGCGGGTAGTCACTTCGCCTGCGACAACCGGAAGCATCGGCACGCCTGCGGCGGCATAATCGCTCTCGACATAGAGCGCGAGCGCCCAGAAATGGGGCGGCGTCCACACGAAAATCAGCGCGAACATCAGCAGCGGCAGCGCGTCGATCCGGCCCGTTGCCGCCACCCAGCCGATCAGCGGCGGAAAAGCGCCCGCCGCACCACCTATCACGATATTCTGCGGGGTACGGCGTTTGAGCCATATGGTATAGACAAAGACATAAAAGAGAATCGATGCCGCGAGACAAGTCGCCGCCAGCCAGTTGGTTGCAAAGCCGAGCAGCAGCACGGAAAAACCGCTCAGCCCGACCCCAAAGTGCAGCGCGGTCTCGTGTGCCAGTCGCCCTGCGGGCAGCGGCCGGCTGCGCGTGCGCTTCATCCGCGCGTCAATATCCGCCTCATACCATTGGTTGAGTGCAGCCGCCGCGCCTGCGCCGAGCGCAATGCTCAGCACGATACTGAACGCTATGACAGGTGCGAGCGGCACCTGCGTCGCAAGCATCCCCACGGCGCCTGTGAACACCACCAGTGACATGACGCGCGGTTTGGTGAGCGCCACCAGATCGCGCCAGTCGGCGGGCATGGCCTGTGTATTGAGCTTTGCTGTCGTCATTCGGTCTCCCCCGCTTGCGGGGCGTAATGTCCGCCTCAGTCGATTACCGGCAGTGTTTCAAACTGGTGATAGGGTGGTGGGCTGGAGAGCGTCCATTCCAGCGTGGTTGCACCTTCGCCCCACGGATTGGCCGGGGCTTTTTTTCCCGCTGCCAGCGACCACAACAGGTTGAGGAAGAAGAAGCCCATGCCTGCCGCCATCGTCGTATAGCCGTAAGCTGAAGCGAAATGGTTCCAGTAGGTGTAGGCCGGGGTGTAATCCGGAATACGCCGGGGCATCCCCTGCCGCCCAAGGAAGTGCATCGGAAAGAACAGCATGTTCGTGCCGGCAAAGAACAACGCAAAGTGGAGATAGCCGAGCGGCGCGTTCAGCATCTTGCCCGACATTTTCGGGAACCAGTAGTAGAAACCGGCAAACAGCGAGAACACCGCACCCAGCGAGAGCACATAGTGGAAGTGCGCCACAACATAATAAGTGTCCTGGAAATAATTATCGATGCCGCCATTCGCGAGCACAACGCCAGTGACACCGCCGACCGTGAACACGAAGATGAAGCCCAGCGCCCACACCATCGGCACTTCAAAGCTCATCGAACCTTCCCACATCGTCGCGATCCATGAGAAAATCTTGATTCCCGTAGGCACCGCAATCACCATCGTCGCAGCGGTGAAATAAATCTTGATCGATTCAGCCAGGCCGGTCGTGTACATATGGTGCGCCCACACGACGAAGCCGACCACGCCGATGGCCACCATCGCATAGGCCATGCCTAGATAACCGAACACCGGCTTGCGCGAGAAGGTGGAGACAATCTGCGAGATCATCCCAAA
>JAGWQR010000174.1 GCA_028869975.1 Alphaproteobacteria bacterium
AGGCGGAGGGTGCTGCGGGCGGCGAGGCGCATGAGCATGAGGCGCACGCGCATCATGATGATGGCGTGGTCGATGCCGAATTTTCGGAAGTCGATGAGAAGAAATAATGGGTTTTTGCGCTCCGCTCCGGCGGGGCGCAAGACATAAAGGAAGCCCATGTCCGACGATTATTACGAACTTTTGGAAGTTGAACGCACGGCGGATGATGGCGCGATCAAGTCATCATACCGCCGTTTGGCCATGCGATATCACCCCGACAAGAACCCCGGGTGCAAGGACTCGGAAGCAAGGTTCAAGGCGATTTCGGAAGCCTATGACATATTGAAAGATCCGCAGAAGCGCGCCGCATATGACCGCTTCGGCAAGGCCGCGTTCCAGAATGGCGGCGGCGGTGCCGGGCCGGAAATGGGCGGCTTCGGTGATATTTTCGAGAATATCTTCGGCGAATTCATGGGCGGTGGACGCCAGCGCCAGCGCGGGCCGCAACGCGGTGCGGATTTGCGCTACGACATGGAAATTTCGCTTGAAGAGGCGTTCCACGGCAAATCCACTGAAATCCAGGTTGAAGTGTCCGCCGCGTGCGAGCCCTGTAGCGGCTCGGGGGCCAAGCCCGGCACGGCGGCCAAACAATGCACGACCTGCGGCGGACGCGGGCAGGTACGCGCGCAACAGGGCTTTTTCGTGATCGAGCGCCCGTGCGGCGCATGTCGCGGCACCGGCCAGGTTATCGCCGATCCGTGCACAAGCTGCCGGGGCGAAGGGCGGGTGGACAAGATCAAAAAACTCGCGGTCACCATCCCGCAAGGCGTCGATGAAGGCACCCGCATCCGTCTTTCCGGCGAGGGCGAAGCAGGCCAGCGCGGTGCCTCTCCGGGCGATCTTTACATCTTCCTCCATATCAAGCGCCACCGCATTTTCGAGCGTGACGGCACCACCCTGTTCTGCCGCGCGCCGGTGAGCTTCACCACGGCGGCGCTGGGCGGCGAGATCAAGATACCGGGGCTGGATGGCACGCAGCACGACATCCGTATCCCAGCGGGCATCCAGTCGGGCAAGCAAATCCGCCAGCGCGGCGGCGGAATGCCGGTGCTCAACGGGCGCGGGGTTGGCGATATGGTGGTGCAGATCGATGTTGAAACGCCGACCAAGCTCAGCACCAAGCAGCGCGAGCTGCTCGAAGCCTTCCGCGAAACCGAAACCGGCGCGGAATGTCCGCAAAGTCAGGGGTTTTTTAGCAAAATCAAGGATATGTGGGACGATCTGACCGAGTAGGATCAGTGCCCCACTCGAATCACATCCGCTTGAGCGCGCAGAGTTTGTTGCCGGCAGGATCGCGCAGATAGGCGAGATACATGCGCATCGCCGGATTCTCGCGAATGCCTGGGGGGTCCTCGCAAGCCGAGCCCCCATTGGCGATGCCCGCCGCGTGCCAGGCATCGCCCTGCTCAGGGCTTTCGACAGAGAAGCCGATCGTGCCGCCGTTCGCGCCACAGGCTTGCGCGCCATTGAGTGGTTTGGTGATGGCGAACGTACCCGTATCAGTGAAGTAAAACACACGCCCTTTGTGATCGACCGTGCCTGGTTTGTAGCCTAGCGCGCCCAGTGTCGCATCGTAGAATTTGCGTGATGCCTCAATGTCATTGGCACCAACCATGATATGACTGAACATGGAATTTCTTCTCCTCTTATGATGCGCGTTTGATGCGCGTTTGCACGTTGATTGTAACGCTACTCTGATTTAATCATGCGACAGACAAGTGGAGGCTGGCATGGATCGGAACAAGAGTAAAGCCATTATCGGTGGCACGGCGTTGATATGTCTTGCACTCGGCGGCTGCAAGAACTGGCTGTTCGACAAGAACCCTGCCGATAATGCCAGTAATGTCGCCAATATTGCCGATGCCGGAGCTGCCAATGGAGCCGCTTCGATGAGCGCCAGCGATGCGCAGTGCGCGAGTCCCGCTACCTATGACGCAATCAAGAAATCTGTGTTTGATTCGGCGCGTACCAAAGTGCAGCCCGGCACCAATCCCTCGCCACTCACCAGCCTCCAAGCGCAGACGGTTGTGCAGATGACGTCGCCGGTCGTCAACGGCACCGATCCGACACTGCAAAAAACCGATTGCGCAGGACAGCTTGCGCTGATGCTGCCACCCAGCGTGACCAAGGCCTTTGGCGGCTCGAACATGTTGAGCGCGCCGATCCAGTATAGCGTGCAGCCTGCCGCCGATCATTCCGGCCCCGCCGTAAGCGTCAGCGGCGCTGATCCGGTCGCGCAGCAGTTGGCAACGGCGACAGACAATGTCTCGCATAAGGCGGGTACAGCCGGCACGGGAGCGGCTTCGGGGCTGGCTGCATTCAGCAGCGGCAGCACCGGTGATAGCGGGGGCGCCACCGTGTTTGCAGGCAAGACCTACAACCCGTCCTTCCCCTGTGCGGGCAATCTCACCAACGCAATGCGGATGATCTGCCAGGATGAAAACCTCTCGCAGCTCGATCGGCAGATGGCGTCCGTTTACAAGCAGTTGCGCGCGAAAGCGCCCAAGGATCAGCTCCCCGACATCATCGCCGGGCAGAAAGGCTTCCTGCGTGATCGTGATGCCTGTGCCGATACCGATTGCATGACCAGCGCCTATCAGAACCAGATCGAAACGATCAACGGGATGTTGAGCAGCGCGGGCGACGGGCCGGAATAGACCCGCCACATCTAGTGAAAAACGTGCATCGCCGCGTGCAGGATCAGCGCGATCAGCGCCAGCCCGGACAGGAAATAGACGATGAAGCGGTGCAACACCCGGTTATAGGTAATCTGGATGAAGCTGTGGATGATGCGCAATACCACATAAGCCCAGGCGATAGTCGCATTCATGCCGTCGCCCGCGCCCACAAAGGCAAGCAACAGCGCCACGACGTAAAACAGCGTTGGCGATTCATGGAGATGGTTGAAATTATGCGCGGGCCATTGCGTGCGCGGATCGAGTAGCCCGTCCAGATCCTTGCCGGTGCCGCCGACCTGCTTGTTGATGTCGATCGTCTCCGATTTATTGAGCGCCGGAATTCTGCGCACAAACAGCCAGACCCACACGACCATTGTCCAGCCGAGCAGCACGACGACCGGCTGGAGAATTTGACTGTGCATGATGATCCCCTCCTTCATCCTGTTCCGGAGGGGATACTATTGACATCAAGGTTAATGTCAAGCGGCACCGCTTATCCGAAAATGGCACCCCATTTGCGCGGGGTGCGCGTTTTCCAGCTCCCGCGATGGTAAGCATCAGAGGCGAGCAGCGGCATCACCGACCCGGCTTCGGCAAACACCATCTGCTCAATGCCGGTGTTGACCTTGCCCCAGCTTGCCGCCTCTTGCAGTGTGGAGGAGGAGCAGGCACCATCGCGCACATCCGCCACGGTAATCTGCACGGCATATTTATGCACCTGCACATCATCATGGCCGAGGATTTCGGCGCAGACCACCGTATCCTGGATGAAGTTCTTGGGCACGCCGCCGCCGATCATCAGCAACCCCGTCGTGCCCGCCTTGATCTTGATGTCGGTCAGTTCGCGGAAATCGGCAATCGCATCGAGCACCATATTGGGCTTGCCCGCCTTCATCGCATCCACCTGATGCTTGACCAGGCCGAAGCCCGCTGAAGAGTCAACAAACGCCGGGCAGAAGATCGGCACATCATGCTCATAGGCGAGCTTGACGAGGCTGTTCTCCTTTTTTCCATGTTCTACCAGATATTTGCCCATCGCCCTGATGAACGCGCGCGAGCTGTAGCCTCCGGGAGCAAGCGAATCCGCTATCGCGCCGATTGTGTGGTCGCAGTCCTGAAGCTGCTCCTCGTCGATATAAGTGTCGTAGATGCGATCGATGTA
>JAGWQR010000175.1 GCA_028869975.1 Alphaproteobacteria bacterium
TCTGCTTACCCAAATCTCGCCGCCGCCGTTCATCAATAATGTCCGCGCGTCACCCGTCACCGGCAAAACCATAGTGTTTACCGGCACTTTAGAGACGATGAGCCGCGATGAAGCCAAGGCACAAGCGCTCGCGCTCGGCGCCAAGGTCGCGGGCAGCGTCTCCGCCAAAACCGACTTGGTGGTGGCTGGGCCGGGGGCCGGTTCCAAACTCAAGAAAGCATCCGAAATGGGAATTAGCGTGATTGACGAAATCACATGGCATAATTTGATCCGAAATGGCGATTAAACATAGCCGAACCGGTTCTGAAAGTGGGGATCCTAGTGTATCCGCTTACCACTTATTAATAAAAATAAGGCATAGACGAAGCGTTAGAGCAGTGCCTACCGGGTGCCTTTATTGTATAGACGTAACCAGAATCAAGGGTGTGAAATGACAGTGCATGTGCCCGGAACGGGCCTGAATCGCCGGATGAATGCACGCTATGACGTGGAAATCAGAGCGATTCTGCGCGTCAATACAACACTTAAAATCCCCGTTCTCGTCGAGGATCTGTCCGAGACCGGTTTTCGCTGCGATTGCACCCAGGATCTTCATATTGGCCAGAGTGTATGGCTGACCATGCCCAATCTGACCGGCTTTCAGTCACATATCATGCGCAAGCATGGCTGGATGTATGGATTCCAGTTTGATCGCCCGCTTTATCCAGCCATGCTCGATCATATCGCGGCAATGTACCGCCGCATCAATGCCGAGCAGCGCCGCTAGACTGTCAGCTTAGCCCCGCCCGAAAGGGATAATCGCATTCTCCGCATCATGGCCGATATTGGCGCGGCCCAGATAAGGAATGCCACTGGCCGTGCACCAGTGGCGCGTGATCGCTTCCTCATTAAGCACAAAATCGGGGTCATTGGGCGGAATGTCCGAACAGCGCCCGAGCATGATCCCGCGCGCGCGGCGGACATTGGGGCTGGACGTGACATGAAACAAAGTCCGGTCTATCCGGTACATATATTCACTCACCTCCTCGATCATCAGGATATGATCGCTGAAGTCCGGTTCCAGGGATGTACCGAGCAGGTTTGAGAGGACGGTGAGGTTGAAGGCGAGCTGTGGCTGTTCGGAGCGTTGCGGGGCCGCCAGCCAGTCCAGCATGCGCACGACCGCGCCCTCCCCGCCGGCCCGGTTCAAATCCTGCGGCATCGGGGCATGTACCGGCTGTCCGATCCGGCGCGCATACAGCCCGGCGAGCAGGAAGCCCGCATCCGAATAGCCCAGATAGAGTTTCGCGCGCGCCGCCGTAGTATCCATTTGCGCCAATGCCGCCTCCGCCACCCGGCACGCGCCATAGCCGCCGCGCGCGCACCAGACCGCATCAAACGCCGGATCATTCGCCACCTCGAGCAGCGCCGCCACGCGCGCATCATCCAGTCCCGCAAAATGGCCTTCTCGCAAAA
>JAGWQR010000176.1 GCA_028869975.1 Alphaproteobacteria bacterium
AGACGGCGGCGGTTGACCTGATGATCGTACCAGAGCCCGGTCTGGATATCGCCGAAGGGCAGGTCCTTGGTCAGGCGCGCGATGGTGCCGATCGAACGGTATTTCATGGTGAGTTCCTGACCGGGAACGCCAGCCACCTGCGTGCCACCGGGGGCCAGCACAACCAGGTTCGGATAATAGCCGTTGGGGTCTTCGCCATTGAGCCCGGTATGATTATAGGAATAGGAATAAACCTTCATATCGAGCGTCCAGCCACTGCCAAACTTGCCCGCTAGGTCCGCATATTCAAAATCGGTTTTAATGAAGTCGGCGTTATAGCCATAATAATTCTGCTGGGTCGGATCGGTTGAGAGACCCCAGTTGTGCCCCAAAGTCTGTATCTCCTGACTGGTCGCACCGAGCGAGATATTCTGGTGGAGATGATTATACATTCCCGCCACGGTTAGGGTGAAGGCCGAACCGATGGGTTGCACCAGCTTGCCGTAGATGTTCTGGCGGCGCAGGCCTTCATTGGTGAGATAGCCGTCGGATGTCAGAAACTCGCCATCGATCATCAAGCGCGTGCCCGAAGGTGTCATCGCGCCGCTGTCCAGCTCGACACCGGCGTTGAACGTGTTGAAGCTGCCATAGCTGATATAGGGGTTGAGGCTGAAATGCTCGTCCGGTGCCTTGGACAGGATATAGACCGTGCCGCCGAAGGTCGCTTCGCCGATGGTCGCCGCCGTACCGGGGCCGCGATCAACCGTAATCTGGCCCAGATCATGCGCCATGAAATAGCTTGTGGTGTGGTGGGTGAAATCGTTCGAGTCGCCCCAGGGAATGCCGTCGAAGGTTACGTTGAACTGGCCATCCTGAAAGCCCCGGATCGCAATATTCTGGCTCTCTGCCAGGCCGGGGCCGTTGGGTGCGGTATCGAATACGGAAGGCGAGAATTTGATGGCCTCGTCATAATTGCCCGAGGGCGCCAGATTCTTCGCGATAAAGTCTGCGGAGATGACCGATGCGGGCTGCACGGCATCAAGCGGGGTTGAACCGGCGGAGTCATTGGCCTGGGTTTTGGCGTTGACGACGATGGTCTCCAGCGGCACGGTTTGCGCGGCGACAAGGCCGGGCAGGCCCAGAAGCGCAAGCGTGAGCGCCCCCCTGCTCAGGCTGTTCCCGTACCGACTTTGGACACACATAAAACTGCGCATGATCTGCTGCTCCCT
>JAGWQR010000177.1 GCA_028869975.1 Alphaproteobacteria bacterium
CCAAATTGTTGCAAATGATTGGCAAATGAAAGGTCTCCGGCGCCCTGCCAGGCGAAATTGGCGCTGCCCTGCAAAAAGCTGGCGGTTGTTGGCGTATAGAATGCGCCAAGATTAACGGAGCTGCCATTACCGCTTTGGAGCGGAAACTGCGTATAAGATATATGGTTGAGGGCGCCTCCAACAGTAAGCCCCAGGCGGGTCGTAACATAGTAAGTAGCATCGAGACTGCCGCCATAGGCGTCCGTAAAAACATGATCGCCGAACCAGTGGCGCGAAGCATTGGCGAGCAGGTTAAAATCCCAGCGTTTCAAGGTGATATGCGGCCCGGAATAGCCTGTAAGGGTCATGTCATCGAACAGGGTTTTCAGATATTGAGAGCGATGGAGCAGCCACCCCGTTCGCCATTTGATCTGTTTGGCTATTCTGGGGGTCCATTCCATATTGGCATCCATCGCCAGCCCGACGCCGCTATTGGCTTGCGCGGTCTGCGAGAGCTGAAACGGAACCCCATACAGCGAGATACTGTCGATTGCCGGGCCAGCGTTAAGATTGGAATCGCTGGCAATCCCGAACGAAACCCCGAAACTCAGTGTCTTTAACTCACGGATCGCGTTAAGATAGCGATCAACGTTAGCCTGCACGGCTGGAGGCAAATTACCCGCACGCGCGAAGAGAAACTGGCGTTCGGAATCGAAATAATCGCCGCTTTCAAAGTAAGCGCGGCCGAGCTCAAGTCGCACGCGCACAGCTTTTGGCTGCGACACCAGCACCCGATGAAACCGTTTGATGGCGCTGTCAAAGTCTTTGTCCTGCATGTCTAGCAGGCCGAGCAGAAACTGCACCTGCTCATCATGCGGCTGAATTTTTTCAAGCAACAATAATTTGGTTCGCGCTTCATCATATTTCTTTTGTGTAATCAGGACTTCGGCAATCGCGCGCTGCACCTCAAAGCTATCGATAGCCGCCGGCTGGGAGGGGGCGGAGACCGGGCTGACGTTATCGCGTGTTGGCCCCACCACCGCCTGTGCTGCGCACCCGGCAGACAGGACAAGCAAAGCCCAAATCCAGCGCAGTCCAATCCGCGCGAACCTGTTATTTGTTACATAGTCACTAAAATCGGCGAATCGACTATAGTTCAAATCAGCGCTTGGTCCGCCGGTAACGCGCAACAGCTTGTTCACCTTCTGCGGACATTCGCGCAAAGTCGGCTGGATGATAACCAACGGCATCATAGTCAACCCGCATCAACCCGTCCGCATCTACAATGACTGCGCCAGCGAAGCGCTGATCCGCAAGCAGATCCTGCGCCATGACGCCGACAAAATGATGTTTTTCACCACGATAGCGCCAGCGATACAGCTTCAGTCCATTGGGAAGCGTGCCTGCGGGGGCAATATCTGTTTTCAGGCGGCGGTCGGAGACAACGGGAGCCAATTTGGCTCCCAGCGCCCCGACCAGTTGCACGCCATTGTTGCCACCAGACAGGCTGAACACGGCAGCCGCTTCCTGCGCAGTTGGCCCGTAAAATGCCCCCGATATTTTGCCGGTGGCCCCGGTAAGGTCAAAAGCCGTTGCAGTGCCAGCGCCTCCGGTGACGCTGGTTGTTCCCGCAAAGCTCGATCCGCTGATCTTGGCCGTGAGGCCGATCGTGTTGAGCGTGCCATACAAAGTCTGGCCCGAGCCGCCACCTACACTATAGGCGTTGATCCCGGTGATCGAGCCGGTAATGCCTCCGGTCGCAAAATTGGCGGTGAGGTTTGAAGTGCCATAAAAATCGCTGACACTGGCGACACCGTTCGTGCTGGTGCTGGCAAGCGTAACTAAGCCGTAAGCGCCACCCGAATAGGTTGCGGTGCCGGTCGTTGGCATGGAAGCGATTGGCGTAGGAGACTGGCCTGGCGCCCCGCCCGCATAAACGCCGACATAGGTTGGCAGACAACTCGCGGTGTTCGCGCATGGGCTCAGGTTCCATTGGCCAAAATTGGTATAAGATAATCCGGCAGCTTGTGAGAAATCCTTGAAAGACCCACCACCTGCGTTGGTCAGGGCAGGATCTGTACTGCTCGTGATGGTAAGATCGCCGTTTGTAGTCGTCTGTCCATCCTTGGTAGAGTTTGTGTTGTAATTATTTGATCCGCCATACTGGGCCACCACAGTGCCCCCCGGCGTCGTGAAGGTGACCGTGCCGGTCAGGCCGGCCGCACTGGTGTCAGCCGTTTGCGTGCGCGATGCAGACATGCCGAAAAGCGCCGTGTTGGGCGTTACCGTAAAAGCGGCGGTAGAACTGCCGCTGAGTGACAAACTAGCCGTAGTAAACACCGACGAGCCTGACACGGGCGTTGGAGTCGGCGTGGGCGTCGGAGTGGGCGTTGGAGTCGGCGTCGGCGTGGGCGTCGGAGTGGGCGTTGGAGTCGGCGTCGGTGTTGGCGTTGGAGTCGGCGTGGGCGTCGGTGTTGGAGTCGGCGTGGGCGTGGGCGTGGGCGTCGGTGTCGGCGTCGGAGTCGGCGTGGGCGTCGGAGTCGGCGTGGGCGTCGGTGTCGGCGTGGGCGTCGGCGTTGGCGTCGG
>JAGWQR010000178.1 GCA_028869975.1 Alphaproteobacteria bacterium
ATAGCAAAGGCATTAACAGAGATATTCGCAACAGGTAGATAAACGTCCATTTTTCACCGATACCGAACCAAACGCGCCGGGGGAAGATATTATTCGCTTGCGATACGCAGCGCCGCCGCTGCCGCAAATGGGGTCAAGGCACAAATGAACAGCGCTGTTGCTCCCAGCAGAAGCAGAGCGCCGGACTCACCATTGATTGCCCCGGCTCCGAAAATCAGAATTGGAGTGGCCAGCGGTAGCAGCACCAGACCGGCCAGTGCCTGCGCGCGCACAAGTTGCGCGGTCAGACATGCGACAAACAGGGCCAGCGCTGCCAGCGCAGGCAGACCAATAAGCAAAACCAGTACGACCCGCGCAATATGCGAAGGGCTGAGAGCCAGCAACGCTGATGCCGGAATCGCTGCCAGAATCAACACCGGTGCCAGCGCCAGCCAAAGGGCGAACCCCTTGGTGATCGCAACGGCTTCCAGCGATTGCCCCCGAAGCCTCAACTGATCGATAACCCCATGTTCCAGATCGGGCGCAATCAGTCGATCAATCGGCAGCAAAATTGCCAGCGCCGATCCTGTCCAGAGAATGCCGCCGCCGGTGCGCGCAAGCAAGTCTGAATCCGGGCCGATAACAAAGGGAAATACTGTGGCAATCAGCAGCACAAATCCACCCGGTAACCAGGCACCGCCGCGCCAAGCGCGCCTGAGATCTCTCAGAATCAAACGACTCAGCACACGCACAGATCCAGGTTGAACTGAGGCATTGACGCCAACCCGACTTTGCCATGCGCCGCGAGGATGATGACACCGCCATCATCACATTTTTCGGCCATGATTCTGATCAGTCGAGCAGCGCTTTCACTATCCAGGCCATTAAAAGGTTCGTCGAGCAGCCAAACCGGTGCATCCATCAGCATAGCGCAAGCCAGTCCGGCGCGCTGGCGCTGACCTTGGGAGAGGAATCCGACCGGGGTCTCTACCAGTGCAGAGAGTTCCAGCTTCGTAAGCACCGTATCGATGCCGGTCTGCGTGACGCCCGATTGCCAGAACTTCAGGGCCTTGCCCAGCGGAACTTCAAGATCGAGCGCGCACCGGCCATCGACCAGCACTCGCGCCCCGAGCACGTGATACTGCCCCTTTGCGGGCAACAAGCCAGCCAGAACACGCAGCAGGCTCGATTTTCCTACGCCATTGCGACCAGTGATGTGCAAGGCATCGCCTCGGGCGAGTTTGAAGTTTACACCCTCAAACAGCGTTCGCCCGCCGCGCACACAAGAAAGATTGCTAACACTCACCGGCATATTCATGCTATTGCTCTAAGGAACAGATTGGGAAGACTCAATGGCTATCCTCCGCCTGACACCCAAAGACCGTGCAGCCGTTCTGGTATGCCTGCCAGAGTGGATCTATGAGCCGGCGCGTGACGCCATAGCGCGCGATTTCAGCTTTCCGGACTTCATAACTGCATTCAGTTTTATGACACAAATAGCTATGATTGCAGAGAAAATGGATCATCATCCCGAATGGTCGAATGTGTATAATCATGTTTCGATACGCCTGACGACACATGAGGCCAAGGGACTGAGCACACGCGACATCGCGCTTGCAAGGGCAATCAACGCGCTTTTGCCATCCTGATAAAAACACCGGATCGCGCATTGTCAGGAAGAGCATCGCATATCATGCGCGGCGCATCTGTCCGTACGCGCGCAACTATACTGGCAGGAACATCGGGCGTATGCCAGAGCATATCGGCCTGAGCGAGTGTGCGCGCCTGCCCGAGCGTCAAGTCATCGGGATCGGTTGATGTAAGTATAATTTCAACCGGCATCGTCGCAACAAGAGGTTGCCGCAAGCCAATCCACTTATCCAATGCATTCATGGGCAAAGTTTGCAGCGGATCAAGCGCCCCACCTGTTTCAAACGCCTC
>JAGWQR010000179.1 GCA_028869975.1 Alphaproteobacteria bacterium
ATCTCAAGGCCATGAGAGCCGGTGCTGACTTTCAACGCGCTGATCTTGCCTGCATCATCTATACCTCGGGCACGGGCGGTACGCCACGCGGGGTGATGCTATCGCATGGTTCAATTTTAAGTAATTGCGAAGGTGCGGCGCAGATCGTGCGGGACGATTTTTCGCCCTCAGAGGATGTTTTTCTCTCTTTTCTGCCCTTAAGCCATGCCTATGAACATACCGGCGGTCAATTCCTTCCCATCCAGCTTGGCGCGCAGATTTATTATGCCGAGAGCCTGGAGAAACTCGCCACCAATATCGAGGAGGTCCGCCCGACAATTATGGTTGTGGTGCCACGCCTGTTCGAGATGCTGCGCGCCCGCATTTTGCGTGCGGTGAATGACCAGGGGCCAATGGCGCAGGCTTTGATGACGAGTGCGCTCGATCTCGGCATACGCAAACAGGAGGGGCGCGCGCATTTCTGGCACAAGCCACGCGACCTGCTGCTCAATGCAACCATCCGGCGCAAGGTGCGCGCGCGCTTTGGCGGGCGGATCAAAGCGCTGATTTCAGGGGGTGCACCGCTCAACCCCGAGGTGGGGTTGTTCTTTGAAAGCCTAGGCCTCACCTTGCTGCAAGGCTATGGGCAATCGGAAGCGGGGCCAATCATAGCGTGCAACCGCCCGCGTGCCGGGATCAAGATGGACACAGTCGGCCCGCCACTTGCGGGCGCGGAAGTCAAAATCGCCGATGATGGCGAGATACTGGTGCGCGGCGAACTGGTGATGCAGGGCTATTGGCGCCGCCCGGAGGATACCGCTGCCGCAATCGTCGATGGCTGGTTGCACACCGGCGATGTCGGGCATCTGGATGAACGCGGGCGCCTCAAAATTACCGATCGCAAAAAGGATCTGATCGTCAACGACAAGGGCGAGAATATCTCGCCGCAAAAGGTGGAGGGGATGCTCACGCTCGCGCCTGAAATTCATCAGGCAATGGTGGTGGGCGACAAACATCCCTATCTGGTCGGGCTGATCGTGCCTGATCCCGAATGGGCGGCGCACTGGGCGTGCCATGAGGATATCAAGTTTGACATGGATGCGCTGATTGCGCTCCCGCAATTCCACAGCGCGGTGATGGCGGCGGTTGATGGCGTCAATCGCGAATTGGCGGTCAACGAGCGAGTGCGGCGGATTGCTCTCGTGGCCGATCCTTTCTCGGTGACGAACGGGATGCTGACCCCTTCAATCAAAATCCGCCGCCACCAGATCAAGGCCGAATATGGTGACCGGCTGGATGGGCTTTACAGGGCCTGACTCTAGACCCCTGTTTCCACTCCGGTTGATGTCCGCACCACCAGCAAGCAGCCCAAAACAATCAGCACCGTGCCGGCCAATGTCGCCGATGTTATGGGCTCTTGGAAAAAAATATACCCCAACAGCGCTGCCCAGATGAACGCCGTATATTCACTCATCACCACAATACGCGCTTCAGCCCGGCCATAGGCCCATGCGTTGATAATGATCGCCGCAGACCCCAGAAACGCGCCAAGAATAATCATCGGCCAATAAATGTGTGATGGCAGCATCGCCCAGTGCGGCGCAAATAACAGCAACCAGACCAGCACGACCAAAGTGTTGAAAAAGCCGATCGCCTGTGGTGATGCGGCCTGTGCCTGCTGGCGTTGCAGCACCAGATTATAAGCATAAAGCACAGCCGCCACGAGAATTGCGATAACGCCCCAGAGCGCATCAGGGCCATGTTTTACGCCCAGTCTACCCAGAATAATAACTCCAATGCCAAGTAGTGCCACAACGCTTGCCACAATTTCACGCGCATGAACCGGCTCGTGCAGCAGCACTGCCGCCAGATAAAGGGTTATCAGCGGCGCGATGAACGAGAGCGCAATCCCCTCCGCCAGCGGCACCCGCACAATCCCCCAGAACCAGAGGAGCAGCATTGCCACCGCCACTGTGCCGCGCAAGATATGCAGCCTCATCAGGACGCGCGAGGGCCATGGCTCGCGCCTGACGAAATAGACCCCGGCCATCATCGGCAGCGCCACCACCATACGCCACAGGCTGGCATTATAGGCTCCGAGCGAGATCGAAAGCCCCTTCATCACGGCATCCATGCAACAATAGACGCCAATTCCAAACAGCGCGGCGAGGAATGGAGCGATAGGAAACGCGCGTTGCATCCCGATGGCGTTACAGTTTTGTCAGGCCGCTGCCAACGCCGCGATAGAATTGGCGGCGGCGACAAATTCGGCCAACCTGGCCGCACGCGCCTGAATGGCGGGTTCGTCTTCGCCCCATTGCTCCACTTGATAGAGTTCATCAAGATGGGTAGCCGCAAAGGCCGCATCCGCATCAAGCGCACCCTCGGCCACCATCAGTGCACAGATCAGCGAACCCGTGATCGTAATGAGGCTGTGCAAAGCTACCAGCTGCTCAGCGCTATACCGGCAAAGCACGGCGCGGAGCCACTCGACCGTGGCGGCCGGCTGTGCGGTGTGGATTATGCCGTTGAATACAGAGATGCTGATGTCATAGCGGACGCGCGCCCAGTCCAGTATCGGATCCCAAGCCGCCGCCTGCCGTGCGGCAAGATCAGCGGGTGTCTCGGCACGGTAGCAGAGCACATCTGTCTCCGCGTAGGGCAGAAGCGTCGCGAGCAGTCCGGGCTTGTCTGCCGACATTACTTTGCGGCGGGTTTTTTTCATGCCCGACCCCGGTTGCGCCGCTCGCCCTTGCGCGCGCGCCGTGCATCGCGCGCCTGATGTGCTGCCTTGCGTGCCTGTCCCGCCCTAGTATCTTTGGGGCGCATCTCATCGAGCGGGAGATCGCCGCGCGCTTCATCAAAGCCTAACCCGGCAAAGCTCTCAGCGATATGCGGCGGCAATTCCGCCACAACATCCACCACGCCGCCATCAAGGTGATCGACGCGGATGCGCCGCGCGTGCAGGTGCATCTTGCGGCTGATGCTGCCAGTCAGGAAGGCATCACGCCCGCCATATTTGCCATCGCCAACAATCGGGTGACCAATCGCAGCCAAGTGCACGCGCAACTGGTGGGTGCGCCCGGTGAGCGGCTGAAGCTCAAGCCAGGCGCAAGCGTTGCCGGCCTGCTCGATCATCCGGTAGCGGGTGCGCGCAGGTGCGCCTTCCGCCTCATCGACATACATTTTTTCGCCCCCCGTGCCGGGTTGTTTGGCGAGTGGCAGGTCAATCAGCCCCTGCTCGAGCTTCGGCACGCCCATCACCAGCGCCCAATAGACTTTGCGCGCGGTGCGGCTGGAAAACGCCTTGGCGAAATGCGCGGCGGCGCGGGCATTGCGCGCAATAAGCAACGCGCCCGAGGTATCCTTGTCGAGCCGGTGGACGAGTTTGGGCCGCCCTTCGCTCTCGAACCACAGCGCATCGAGCAGGCCATCAACATGATCGTGCGTCTTGGTGCCGCCTTGTGTGGCGAGGCCGGGGGGCTTGTTGAGCACCAGCGCCTGCGCGTCCTTGTGGATGACGAGTGCTTGCGCGAACGCCGTTTCTTCCGCGCCCAGCACCTTGCGGGGTTTGATGCGGGTCGGGCGCGGTGTATCAACGGGCGCTTCGGGCGGCACGCGCAGCACCTGCCCTGCCGCCACCCGGTCTCCCGGCACCACGCGCTTGCCATCGAGCCGGAGCTGGCCGGTGCGCGCCCATTTGGCGATCACACCAAAGCCGGTATCGGGCAAATGGCGCTGGAACCAGCGATCCAGCCTGATATCATCGTCATCAGCCCCGATGGTGAATTGGCGGACGGTTTCGCTCATCCGATTGCCCGCATTGTGGCAAGGCCAAGCGCGAGCGCACCCACCGCGCCAATCACCGACAGCGCAACATAGCCCAGTGCCGTACCAAAAGTGCCACGCTCGAACATCAGCATTACCTCCAGGCTAAAGCTGGAAAACGTCGTGTATCCGCCCAATACGCCGACGCCGAGGAACAAGCGCCACGTCTCGCCACCATGACCGTACCGCGCGAGCCAGCCCGCCAAGATTCCCATCAAAAACCCGCCGACAAGGTTGGCGGTCAGCGTGCCATAAGGGAAGCCGGGGCCGATCAGCCGCAGCATGGCGAGGCCCGTCAAGTGTCGCATCCCTGCCCCCAGCCCGCCGCCGAGCATCACGATAATGAGTGCCTGCATGGTTCGCTCAATAGCGCCAGAATGCCGGACTGGATAGAGGCAAGAAGAGCGCTTGTCTCTTGGCGAGTGCTGTGCCACGTGCGCTTTATGCGCGTCGATGATATCAACCTCGCTCACCGCCTGGCCGATGCCGCAGGCGCGGCTATCCGTCCCTATTACCGTCAGCCGCATGGGCTGGAAAGCAAGGGCGATTCCACCCCGGTCACACTGGCTGATCGTGCTGCCGAGGCGGCGATGCGCGCCATTTTGGATGCGGAACGGCCGATGGAAGGGATTATCGGTGAGGAATATGGCGCGGAACGCACCGAGGCCAGCTGCATCTGGGTGCTCGATCCGATCGACGGCACCACCAGCTTTGTCGCGGGCCGGCCGATATTCGGCACGCTGATTGCTCTCTGCCAAGATGGCTGGCCGATGCTCGGCATACTCGACCAGCCGATCAGTGGCGAGCGCTGGGTGGGGGCTGTGGGTCAACCCTCCACGTTCAACGGCGCGCCGATCCGCACCCGGCCCTGCCCCGATCTGGCGCAAGCGATCCTTGCGACCACCGGCCCGCATTATTTCACCGAACAGGAAGCCGAACGCTATCTCATGCTCGCCAGCCAGTGCGCACGACGACGGCTGATCTATGGTGGCGATTGCTATAATTATGGCCTGCTGGCGGCCGGGCATATCGATCTTGTCGCAGAAAGCGGCCTGAAACTCTATGATTATGCTGCACTCGTACCGATTGTTGAGGGTGCGGGCGGGCGGATGTGCGATTGGGCGGGCGAGCCGCTGACCGCAGAGTCGAAAGGCGATGTGCTTGCGTGCGGTGATCCGGCGCGTGTGGAACAGGTTATTGAGATATTCCGAAGCGTTGACACGACTAACTGAACAGCATCGAACCGTCGTTCATCATTGAATCATCTGGCTTAAGGTATGCCTGAGCTGTCAGATGAAACGCCGATTCACCTGCGAAGGAGAAATGAGATGAAAAACCTGCTTGTAAAGTCGATGATTGCGCTGGGTCTGAGCGCGGCTGTGCTCGCAGCGGCAAGCCCGGCGCTGGCGGATCGTGGTGGCTGGCACGGGCGTGGCGGCGGCGGCTGGCACGGGCGTGGCGGTGGATGGCGCGGTGGCGGCTGGCATGGGCGCGCCGCTTGGGGAGATCGCTCACGCTGGGCGCATGAATGGCGCGAGCATCGCCGCTGGTATGGCTATGGCCCGCGCGGCTATAACTGGTATTATAACGACCCCGCTTATTATTATGATTATGGCCCGGGCTACAGCTATTATGGCTATCCCCCTGGCTATGGTTATTCGCCGGGCTATCAGGTGGGCGTCGGCCTGCCGGGCCTCATTCTCAACTTTGGCGACGACGATTAAATCAGCGGCCGGTTGAGCCAAAGCCGCCGCTGCCGCGCACCGTCTCGTCGAGAGTTTCAACCTCGGCGAGCTGCGCGCGCTGCACCGGGGCGGGGACGAGTTGGGCGATCCGCTCGCCACGTTTGACCTCGAACGGCGCATCGCCATGGTTGATGAGGATGATCTTGAGTTCACCGCGATAATCTGAATCAATCGTACCGGGCGCATTGGGCGCGGAAATACCATGTTTGAGCGCCAGTCCCGAACGCGGGCGCACCTGCACCTCATAGCCTTCAGGAATGGCGAGCGCGAAGCCTGTACTCACCGCGTGGCGCGCACCGGGCGCAAGGCTTAAATCCTCAGCGGACACCACATCCATCCCCGCTGCGCCCTGCGTGGCATATTGGGGCAGCGGAAGCCCTTCACCTGCGGGAAGGCGCAAAATTTCAATCAGAATTTCAGGCCAAGGGTAATTAGAGTGCATCGGCAATCCTTTGGGCGAGGCGGGCGGCGACTTGCAGCTTCGGCAGTTCGGGCCAGCTTTCCGCGCCCGCTTCGGTAATAATATGGATGGTGTTCGTCGCGCCGCCCATGATGCTCTTGCCTTTGGTACCAGAGACATCATTGGCGATGATCCAGTCCGCGCCTTTACGTGTGCGCTTGGCAGTGGCGTGGGCAATCACGTCATTGGTCTCGGCGGCAAAGCCGA
>JAGWQR010000180.1 GCA_028869975.1 Alphaproteobacteria bacterium
AGCCGCACATCTATATAGGGAGAACCTGCGCCATAACGTACCTCACGGCCTGCTCCCGCCGCCATTGTGTCGCCCGCCTCGGCAATGATCGCATCTTCGATACAACCGGCAAAGAATGAACCGATAGTGCGCCCATCGGCGGTCACCGCCATCTGCGTGCCCAATCCGCGCGCGGTAGAGCCTTCAAAGTCTGCCAGCGTAACGAGCACAACCGGCTGACCCGCCTCGTGCCACGCGAGCGCCTGTTGTAGGATCGCCAGCGGCGTTGCCGCAATCAAACCTTAAAGCTCTCGCTCAAGCCAGCATCGCCTTGACATAATCAGGCCGAAGCGGGATGCGCCGCGCCGGCTTGCCCGTGGCATCGAGGAAAGCGCCAGTAATGGCAGGGGCAGCCAGTGCATTGGCACTTTCAGACCCCTGACCATAAATTTCGGCTCCGGCGTAGGGCGCGATGACAACCTTCAGTTCGGGCATATCGGCCATGGTCAGGATCGGGTAGCTTGACCAATCGAGGCTCGTGATCGCACCTGTGTCGAACGTCACCTCCTCAAACAAGGCTTCAGAAACGCCCATCAGACAGCCTGCCTGTGCCTGCCGCTTTAGTTGCAGTGGGTTCACCACAATGCCCGGATCGGCGACAAGCGTGATGCGCTCGACCTTCACTGCGCCAGTCGCGGGTGTGACCGCGATATGCGCCGCACATGCCCAATAACCATTGTCGCGCAGCATCATCGATACGCCGCGCCCGCGCACAACGGCTTCTCCATTGGCGCGGGCATCCGGCGCCGGAGATGGACGCGTATCCCATCCTGACTCTTCGCGCAGACGCGACAGCACAGCCTTGACGCGCGGATCACTGCTATGGTCGATGCGAAATTGCAGCGCATCCTTGCCCGCGAGCAGGGCCGCTTCACTGATCGCCACCTCGCGCGGGAAATTCTGCTGGAACTGAATAGGCGTACGCATAGAATGGTCACGCAAACCTAACTTGAGCGGCGATTCCCGTTCACCGATCTGCCTGGTGCCCCGTCCGGTTTCCGAGACATTCGGCACCGCATCATAAACCCAATGGTCAGCAATGCTAATCCTTGCAGTGTGGATGGGCGATGGATTGTCTGGCGCAGGCGAGCCGATCGTTGGCAAACCTGCCAGCAGTGCGCCGATTGGTCGATCATCCTGCATAGGTGGGCCGGAATGAGTCGCCTCATAGGTCAGGATATGCCCGTTGGCATCAAGCCCTATGTTGATGTCTGAGACCATACACGAACTTTGCGTTGACCAGCCCATATCATCATGGCGCATCCATTGCACGCGCACCGGCACACCGAGCGCACGGCTGAGCAGTACCGCCTCGTCCTCGCTGCCTGCATTGCCACCATTGGAACGTCCGAAATGTCCTGGTCCGGGATAAGTGCGGATCACCACCCTGTCCTCGCCAATGTCGAGCATCTTGGCGATAGCCATCCGCAAAAACTGTGCGTTCTGCGTGTGGGTATGTACGGTTACAGCGCCATCCGCCTTCACATCGGCCAACGATACCGTAGGCCCAATCGGCGCATGCTTGAGATAGGGCATGAAATAGGCGCCGTTATGTTTCTTGACCGGGTAGGGTGCATTGATATCGCCCTTGCTGGCGCTGCTCTTGCTGAGAGGAACCTCGCTCCAGTCGATCCCAGTGCGAAGATGTGACGCGAGTTTGTCCGAGCCAGGCAGCGCAGTCCACGCACTCCATTTGGTATCCGCTGCCACTGCCTGAGCTGCCTGCACCGCCTGCCACTCATCCGCCGCAACGACCGCCAGCAGATTCCCGAGTCGCACCAACCTTGCACCCGGATATTGCCCGGCATCAATCTTGCCCGGCGCCACCAGCGTTGACCCCAGCGTTGCGGGGTGGATCGTGCGGGCGTGAAGCATCCCTGGCAGTTTGATATCACCGACCCACTGAGTCTGGCCCGATACTTTGGGACGCAGGATCGGGTTTTTCACTGGCTTGCCGACAATGCTATAGTCAGATACTTTTTTCAGTGGCGGGTTCCCCGTCACAAACAGCCCAAGAAAACCGGTGAGCTGGCCCGCCACCGGAATTGTGAGCTGCAACGACTGCCCCGCCACAATCTCACCATAGCGCGCGGACTTGCCACCGCCCGAGATAACTCCATCGGAAACACTAAGTGCCAAGCGCGCCACACCGAAGCGCTGTGCCGCCAACTCCAGCACCGCCTCACGAGTATAGGCAGCCGCTTTGCGCATATTGGTCGAGGCATTACGCAACAGGCCAAATGTGCCGCCGCCATCCGGTGTGCGGTCCGTGTCACCGGAAATGACGGTGGTGATGTCATCAACAGGTACACCCAGTTCTTCCGCCACAATCTGTCTATAGGCAGTGTAGATCGAGCTTTGCCCAAAGTCACATTTGCCGGTGCGCATGGTGACGCTGCTATCCGCGTGGATTTCAATCCAGCTAGCCGGACGACTTGCATCCAGGGAGGCACGCTGCCCGGCATCTGCCGCCTGCGCCGGTAAGCCGAGGATAACCATCATCACCCCGCCGGCACCAATAAATCCCCGGCGCGACAGGCAGGCACCATGGATCGACAGGTCGTCTAGCTGGTCTGGCGCGAGCATCATTGGCCACCCCCTTGCGCCATGATCTGCGCCGCACGATGCACGCCATCTCTGATCGCTGCGTAGGACGCGCACCGGCACAGATGCGGCGACGGGCCGGATGTTGTTAGCGCCGCCTGGATGTCCGCATCGCTGGGCTTCGAGTTATGTTCCAGCAATTCCGTGACCTTAATCATCATCCCGAACTGACATATGCCGCATTGTGGCACCTGCTCATCGACCCAGGCCTGCTGCACAGGATGCAGGCGCTCGGGGTCAGAGGCCAACCCTTTCAGTTTGGCCCAGCGCGCGGGCAGCCCATCCACGGTCGTCACCTCCTTGCCGGCGAGCGCAGAAATCGGTGTGATGCACGAGCGTATTTCCTCACCATCAGCGAGCACCGAACAGGCCCCGCACTGCGCCAGCCCGCACCCAAATTTAGGTGTCATGACGCTGAGTTCATTGCGCAACACATAGAGTAACGGCGTATCCGGCGGCGACTTTACCGCGCGCTTCTCGCCATTGATCGTGAGCGTGGTCATGATCCGGTCTCCCTAAAATACGCATATCGTGTGCCGGTGCTATGCAGACTATATCATAATCAGGGCAGTATCATAGCATATATGTCTGCATCGGTCCTATGATCTGGACTCATGAATATTCGCCACAGCGATCCTGTAGCCGGGCTTTATGCTGGCATTCTCGATTCACGCAATCTAGCTTCAGATTCGATTCTGTAACTGTACGCGGATCAGCACTGGCCCGAAGGAATGGTATCAGCGATCATTCAGGAGGAACATAGCGCATGGCAAAAGGGATTGGCTGGTGTGGCGGTCTGTTTCTGGCTGCAGGACTTGGCGTGTTCCTCTCGGGAACGCTGCGCGCCGACACTTCTGTAGCGCTGCCTGCATCGCCACCAGGAGTGGCCGCCGATCCGCTCTTCAACCGGCCCTATATCGACAAGGATGAATGGCGTAACGTGCCGGTGCGGCACCGCTATGTCCATGGCGGTTTTCTGGGCACAGCCACACGTTTCTCCTTCTATTTTCCACCAAGGGCACAATATCAGGGGCGCTTCTTCCAGCATGTGACACCGGTGCCGGGAAGCGAGAATTCCGCCCAGGCCGAACCCTTGGGAGGCTACAACAAAATCGGCTTCGCTATGGCCAGTGGCGCTTATTTCGTTGAGGACAATGAGGGCGGCAGCATTGATATAGGCAAGGGCGCAGGTATCACTCAGGCTGATCCCACCATCATATCCTATCGCGCCAATGCCGCAGCCGCGCAATTCTCACGCGTGGTTGCAATGCGGTTTTATGGCACGCCGACAGCACCAGCATCGCGCCCATATGGATATGTATATGGCGGCTCGGGCGGCGCTTATCATACGGTTGCCGGTTTCGAGGATACGCATGGCGTTTGGGATGGCGCGGTTCCCTATGTCATCGGCTCGACCATGGCTATACCCAACATGTTTACCGTTCGCATCCGCGCCATGCGCATTCTGAATGGCAAATTCGATCAAATCGTCGATGCCGTCGAGCCGGGCGGCAGCGGCAATCCCTATGCC
>JAGWQR010000016.1 GCA_028869975.1 Alphaproteobacteria bacterium
ATCGAGCGCATGTTCGCCCATCTCAAGAACCAAAGACGCATTGCAACCCGCTACGACAAAACAATCCTCTCCTTCGAGAGCTTCCTCAACCTCGCCGCCGCAAGACTATGGTTGAAATCTTATGTCAACATGGCCTAGACTGAACGGTTCGCCACGGCATGATCCGCGCAGGTGCAAGCATTACATGCGCAACGCGACTGGAGCCCTGAAGTCAGCGGGTCATTAGGGCCAGAGGGTCTGTAAGCCGGGTTCTGTCCGCGCCTTGCGACGCGGGGCGACCATTCATCTCGACGCGCCGTTGCCGGTGCGTTCAAGCGACCAACCCGGGTGAAAAGGACGAGAATTACCCATTTTTCACCCCTATTCGGTCTTGCTCCCGGTGGGGTTTGCCGTGCCGCTGCTGTTGCCAGCCGCGCGGTGCGCTCTTGCCGCACCGTTTCGCCCTTACCCCAATAAATTGAGGCGGTTTGTTTTCTGTGGCACTGTCCCTTGCGTCGCCGCAGCCGGGAGTTACCCGGCACCGTTTCTCGCTGGAGCCCGGACTTTCCTCTGGAACCATGGTTCCAGCGGCCGCCCGACCCTCTGGCATTGCCGCCCTATCATGAAGTGACCAGCCGCTCAAGCGCTGCCACGCTGAGCGGTTCGGCGCACAAAAATCCTTGATAAATATCGCATTTTAGCGCTGCCAATGCAGCACGTTGCGCCTCGGTTTCCACGCCTTCGGCAATCACTTTCAGGCCGAGCGATTGTGCCATGGCAATCGCGCCGCGCACAATCACTTGGTCACGCGCGCTGCCAACGATGTTTTGAGTCAAGCTCTTGTCAATTTTAAGGTAATCGACAGGTAAATTTTTCAAATAAGCCAGACTTGAATATCCAGTTCCAAAATCATCAATCGCTATTTTACACCCAAAATCACGTAAATTCTGTAATATTGAAGCTGTTTTTTTCAAATCATCTGCGAGACTACTTTCCGTTAATTCTATAGTTAAATTTTGCATTTTGAAATTAATATCCGCCATCAATCCTGAAAAACTTGCCAAGAAATCAGGCATGTTTATATCATCGGCAGTTATATTAATAGAAAGTCGCAGATGCTGGAGTGTCTGCGGCCATTGCCCGGCTGAGACCAATGCCAGCCTTTGAATATAAGCGGAAAGCGCCCGAACATAATGCGATTTTTCTGCGACTGCAAACAGCGTCCCTGCCCCCAGGGCGCCAAATTTCGGATGGAGCCAGCGCGCGAGAGCCTCCACCCCGATGATCTTATCCGTTGCCACATCGACCTGAGGTTGAAACACTATCTCTATTTCATTCCTGTCGAGCGCAGCGCGCAAATCAGTCGCGAGTTGATCTAAGCTTGTCGTGTCATGCCCTGGCCCGTAGTTGATAATTTCATGCGCCACCGCAGCAGTCTCGATTGTCGTCGCCAGGCCGCGCCGGACGAACAAAAACCCGCTTTCGTCGTTCTGACGTGATACAGCAGTAATTTTTGACGTAAGATGTACCGCATGACCCTCTGCGATTACCGGGCGATGCAAGACGCGCGACAAAGTTTCGCAAAGGAGCGCGCACCTTCCTGCCTGCGTTTGCTCTTCTCCTGAAATGACGAGGGCATACGTGCCCCCCGACAGCCTCGCCAATGGCTGTGATTCCATGAAAAGCTGGTGCAATGCGCGTTCAATCCTGCGCGCTATGGCTTGCAATACACTGTCGCCCGTATGTCTACCGAATGCTGCGTTGACCATTTCCATGCCCAGAAGATCGACGACAATCATCGCCTGAGGCAGACTGTCGTTGACACTGAGCCATGCACGCAATTCCGAGACTTTTAGCAATCCGGTCAGTGCGTCCTTGCGCGGCAAACGTGCGACCTGTCCTTCTGTTGCGCGCTCGATCAGCCCATGAATACGCCCTGTTTCCTTGTTTTTACTTAAATGATGAATAAAGTTTTCATGAGAATGGCGACCGAAACGGTGCTGGAGTGTTTTAGCAGGGCCGATATCATATGGTGCCTCTACAAAAGCGTTGATCTGATGACGCACGTCGGGCGCAAATGCGTCCAGAAACCGCTCGATCATCGTCGGATTAGGGTTAGTTCTAAGAAGCTCCGCGAGCGCGGGACTGATACTGACAAAATCCCCGTCGAAATCCCAAACCAGCTGATCGTCGCGCCATAAATTTGAACTTGTGAGCGAATTTCCCCAGGTATCAATACTGCGCAACACGTACGCCTCGGCGGCACGCAGCGCCAAAATCAGCATATTCAGTCGAAACGGAATGGGCAGAATATACGTTGCCCCGGCACTGACCGCGCGCTGAAGCTGTCTCGACGCGCCAACAGCCAAAATGATGATTGGCTGCGTCATCTCAAGTTTTGCGATTTCATGAATTAGCGCAATG
>JAGWQR010000181.1 GCA_028869975.1 Alphaproteobacteria bacterium
GCGTATTTATGCAAAGGGGTTGCACCCGCCGACGCCGCGCTACTTGGCATTCGGCACAAATCCGGCGGCCGCATTATCGGCAAGCGCAGTGGCATATCGCAAAATCTGGGTTTCCGTAGCCCATAAAAGCGCGCGTACGTGCGTTCGTAGCTCATCTCGCGTAGCTAGAGCTGCCAATTTGCTTCCCGTGATGTCATGGTGATGTCACGGAGCAGATTGGCAATATGGGTTTGCTTTTTCTAAATCCAATAAATGGCTTAAAACATTGGTCGGGACGACAGGATTCGAACCTGCGACCCCCACACCCCCAGTGTGATGCGCTACCAGGCTGCGCTACGTCCCGACCGGAGGACGCGCCTTAACCCTCGCCTGCGCGCTTGGCAAGGCCACTTATGGCTGTTAGCGCTCCGGACATGTCGCTCTATTCGTTCGTCCGGCCCCTGTTGTTTGCACTTGATGCCGAGACGGTGCATAACTGGACGATCCGCCTGCTCGCGTCCAAGAATGCCGATTATATTCCGCCTGATGATTTTGATGATGCGCTCGCGAGCGAGGTCGCGGGGTTGCGCTTTCCCTCGCCGGTCGGGCTGGCGGCGGGGCTGGACAAGAATGCGCGCGCACCCTGGCAATTTCTGGGGATGGGCTTTGGTTTTGTCGAGGTCGGCACGCTGACCCCATTGCCACAGCCGGGCAACCCCAAGCCACGCCTGTTCAGGTTGGCTCAGGATGAAGCCATAATCAATCGCATGGGGTTCAACAATGCCGGACAGACGGCGGCGCTTGATCGGCTCGCGCGGCTGCGGCGCGCTTATCCCAAAGCGATTGTGGGTGTGAATATCGGTGCCAACAAGGATTCGGCTGACCGCATCGCCGATTATGCGCAAGGCGTGGCGCGGATGGGGCCGGCGGCGGCCTATCTGACGGTCAATGTCTCATCGCCAAATACGCCAGGCTTGCGCGGGTTGCAGGACGGTGCGGCGCTGGCCGAACTGCTCGATGCAGTGAATGCGGTGCGAAATGCGAAGACTCCACCGATCTTCCTCAAGGTTGCGCCCGATCTGGAACCTGAAGAGGTTGAAACCATCACCGCGCTCGTGATCGAGAAGAAAATAGATGCACTGATTGTGGCGAACACGACGCTTTCGCGGCCTTCGCTCATCTCACGCCATGCAAATGAAAGCGGGGGGCTGTCGGGCGCACCACTAAATGACCTTGCCATGCAGCGCTTGAAGGATTTTCGCATGGCGACCAAGGGCAAAATCCCGCTGGTTGCGGTGGGCGGGATCGACAACGCCGATGAAGCCTATGCCCGCATCCGCGCGGGCGCGTCGCTCATCCAGCTCTACTCGGCACTCATCTATCATGGGCCATCGCTTGTGGGCCTGATCACGCAAGGGCTCGCCGCGCGATTGCACGCAGATGGATTTGCGCATATCAAAGAGGCTGTGGGAGTGGACGTATAGATGACCAAACACGCCAACCTCGTGCGGCTGTTTCTGGCACGTGCCGAAAAGGGCAAAGAAAGGCCATTCTTGTGGCACAAGCAGGGTGGCGCCTGGGTACCGCGTAGCTGGGTTCAGGTGGCCGAACAGGTCTCTGCCCTGTCGCAAGCGCTCAAAAGACTTGGACTGGAACCCGGCGACAGGGTGATGCTTGTCTCCGAAAACCGGCCCGAATTCTGTATTGCCGATCTTGCGATCATGACAGCAGGGTGCATAACTGTTCCAACCTATACCACCAACACCGAAGCCGATCACACCCATATCCTCAATGATTCGGGTGCGCGCGCGGTGATTGTATCGTCGGCCAAATTCGCCAAGCCGCTGCTGCCCGCTATTGTGCGCACGGGACACGCGCACCATGTCATCCATATTGATCCGCTCAGCATCGGGCAAACCGGAGAAATTAGCTATCATGCCTGGTCAAAGCTGATTGCGGATGAAATACCTGATCTCAAGGCCATGA
>JAGWQR010000182.1 GCA_028869975.1 Alphaproteobacteria bacterium
CGTCCGACAGCCGCAAGCTAAGCTTTGTCGATGTGCGCACGCTGGCGCTGGTTGGTAGCATGACGCTTGATACAGGCAAGGCCGAATCGACCGGCCCGGATGGCGCGGGCGGACTGCTGCTTAATGAGAAAGACCGGGATATGGTCGCGCATATCGACATCGCATCGCGCAAAATTATAGCAGAATGGCCCACCACGGGATGCGACCAGCCTACGGGTATGGCAGTTGATCCGGAGCACCACCGCGCATTTATCGGCTGCCGCGGCAACAAGCCGGTGCTTGAGGTGATGGATATGCAGACCGGCAAAGTGGTCGCGTCCCTCCCGCTTGGGCGCGGCAATGACGGCGTGGTCTATGACGCGGCCAGCAAGCGTATCATCACCACCAACGGCATTGAAGGCAATATAGTCATTTACCATCAGGAAGATGCCGATCATTATCGGATGGAGCAGGCCATCACGACCCGGCCCATGGCGCGCACCATCGCCTATGATCCGCTGAGCGCCAGCATCTTCACGGTGACAGCAGAAGGCGTGGTCGATCCGGCGAAAGAGATCAACACCGGCCCCTCCGCCTTTTATCCCAATGCTTATTATGACAACAGCTTCGTAGTGCTAACATACGCCCCAAACCATATTCAGGGAGGCAAGGAACACCATGACCAATAAATCTGACACCCCTACTGCGCTGGAGCATCAGACCGACACGACGCCCCTTTTGATTGGGATTATCCCCTGGCCTATCTATCTTGTGCTGCTCGCGGTGCTGACCGGCTTTGTCATATTGGGCAAACTGCCCAAGGACGTATCACTGATGATTGCCGTGCTCGGTGTGGGGGGCTTCACCTGTGGGGAACTCGGCAAGCGGTTGCCGGTCATCTCCACACTCGGCGCGGCAGCCATTTTCGCAACATTCATTCCTTCTTACCTCACCTATGCCAAAATCCTGCCAAAAAACGTCATCAGCGCGGTGAATGTCTTTACCAAGGACAGTCAGTTCCTCTATCTTTACATCGCCGCGATCATTGTCGGATCGGTGCTGAGCATGGATCGGCAGGTGCTGGTGCGCGGTTTTCTGAAAGTGTTTATCCCGATGCTGGCCGGCACATGCGCGGCGTTCATCGTCGGGATCGGGATTGGCCTGCTATTCGGCATGTCGCTGCATGACATATTCTTCTTCGTGCTCGTGCCCGCCATGGGGGGCGGGGTTGGCGAAGGCGCGCTGCCACTCTCGATAGGCTATTCCGCAATCAACCATCAGGATCAGGGGCTTCTGCTCGCACGTATTCTGCCCGCCGTGATGTTTGCGAGCCTGACGGCTATCGTGTTCAGCGGTCTGCTCAACCATTATGCGCGCACCCGCCCCGCAATCACCGGCTATGGCACGCTCCAGAAAG
>JAGWQR010000183.1 GCA_028869975.1 Alphaproteobacteria bacterium
GAGGTCGGCGATGCGCGATAATGGCGGCAGGTGATGGGGTCGACCGTTCCCGCCCCCTCCCGCTCCCACCGTCGGCCCCATCACCAACCAAACTGCACCCAATGAGGATACACAATGCACCACCCGTCACCCCAATCGGCCCAGCCCTTCGACACCGCATCATTGCCGCTTGAGCCAATGACCGTGCGGATACCGACCGCAATCCAGCTCACTGGAATTGGGCGATCAAAACTCTATCAACTCATCGCGTCGGGTGAGATTGAAAGGGTTAAGATCGGAGCCTCAACTTTGATAACCGTTGCGAGTCTTCGCCGCCTCACTCAGCCGCAAGCGCGTTGACCGGCTTCCGGAATTTCCCAACAATGATTTTTGCACCCACGCGCAACTCATCCAAATGATCCGACCATTCCTGCATCATCAAAACGCGCTCATCCCAATGCGCGCCACGCGCATAGGCGCGGCGCACATCATCAAGCTCTGCGTGACCGAGTTGGCGTTCAATCGCATCAGGGTTCCATTTGCTCATTTCGTTTAGCAATGTGCTCGCCATTGCGCGGAAGCCGTGGCCTGTCATTTCATCCTGAGCATAGCCCATTCGGCGCAACGCGGCGTTGATTGTGTTCTCCGACATCGGGCGGCGAGCCGAGCGCATCGACGGGAAGAGCAATGGACTAAGTTTGTAGTTCGTCTCAATGCTGGAAATGATCTCCAATGCTTGGCGTGACAGTGGCACTGCATGAGCACGCCGCATTTTTGTTTTGTGTGCGGGGATCGTCCAAATAGTCTTGTCTAGATCAAACTCGCTCCATTCGGCATGGCGCAGTTCGCCCGGACAGACAAACACATGCGGCAACAGTTTAAGCGCCGTAGATGTCACTGAGGAACCTTCAAAGCCATCTATGGCCCGAAGGAGCGCGCCAACCTCAATGGGGGTGGTAATGGCTGCTCTGTGCGTCACCTTCACCGAAATGAGCGCCCCTCTCAGATCAGCCGAGACATCGCGTGTAGCGCGTGATGTGGCAATCGCATAGCGAAACACTTGGCCGCAGGTGCTCCGCA
>JAGWQR010000184.1 GCA_028869975.1 Alphaproteobacteria bacterium
CGCATTCTTGTCGGTCTGCGGGAAGCTGATACCGGGATAAGGGCTGAGCAATGAGTTGAGGTAGTTGGTGTAGTTCACAGCGGCGCTGCCTGATATTGTTGGCAGCCTCTCCGCGCGGGCCACTGAAACATCATAACGGGCGGCATCGACGCCCTTGTTTGCCGCAATCAGATCGGGATTATTGGCGAGCGCTACCTCCACAGCATCATCCGGACTTTTGGGGAGATTGGGCAGGGCTGGGGGATCAGCCAGCGCGACCGGTGCTTCGCCAACCAGTTGCACATAGGTTTCGCGTGCGGCAATCAGGTTTGCCTGGGCACTGTCATAGCCGCTTTTAGCCTGAGCGAGGCGCGATTCGGACTGGGCTATGTCGGTGCGGGTCAGATCCCCCACCTGAAACCGGTCACGCGTGGCCTGCAGATTGACATCGAGTACCTTGACCTGCTGTGCATTGAGCGCCACGAGATTCTCGTTGAGAATCACGTCCATATAGGCCGCGACCACCTGCGAAAAGACAGTCAGTTCGGTTCCTTTTAACTGGGCTCGGCCTTGCGCAGAGCGCACATCGGCAGCGCGTATGCCATATTTGGTCGAACCGCCGGTGTAGAGCGGGACATTGAGCGTGGGGCCAATGGTCAACACACGACTGGGCGAAAACGCGGCATCGGCGGCAGATTCATAGGTTTTTGTGGCATTAAAGCCAACGGATGCACTGGGCAGAGCCTTGGCGCGCGCGATGGCAATCTGTTCGTCAGTGGCCTTCTGGCCTGCGCGCGCGGCATTCAAAGTGGGGTTGGTGGCATAGGCTTTGGCCAGCGCGCCCTGGAGGGTTTCCGCTTCTGCAATCGTGCCCGGAAACACTACCCCGATAAGCAATGTCGGGAACAACAAAGACAATTTCATGCAAAAACAAACCTTGGCTTAGGGTCGGGCACCGGCAGAGGAATAGCATCAATGTCAGCAACCGGTATCATCCCGAAGCCGCCAGCGCTTTTACTGCCGCGCATGATATGCGTCACGCTGTTCACGGTCAGCGCCATTGCGAGACGCCCGCCGGATTTGAGCAGTTCAACGATACGTCCGGGCAGTTCGGGCAGTGCGCCATCGATGATGATTACATCATAATGCGCGGCGTGGTCGGGCAGGATATCGGGTGCCGCCACATCCACCTCGGCGCCCATTGCGCGCAGCAGCGCCGCTGTGTAATCACATGCCATGCCCACCACGAGCACCAAATCTCCGTGTCGGGGTAGAACCTCAGAAATCAGGTGCCCAACCGTTTCCGGCGGGTTGAGCGCCCGGCCATCGCCAAGCTCGATGGGTCTGTCAATATAGGCGAGGGCGCGCAACGCCTCCGGTACATAATGCTCGCGCGCAACTTTGCGAAACGCCGCCAGCACCGCCGGATCATTGATCCCGCTGGTGCGTAACTGGCTGTCGATCATCGCTTCCCGGAGCGCATCAAAATTACGATTGGTCATGAATTATCTCGCTTACGCTGCTGTTATAGTCATGCAATACAGTTGAGGTCAAGAACGGGTTTAGCGCGCGCAGCAGCGCGATTCAATGCCCCTATCGTTCAATGACCCAGCGCACGGTGAGCGGCAACTGTGGCACGCGCGTTATCCAGCCTTGCGTTGAGCAGATCAATCTCCGCCCCGATCTGCGCGCGTTGTGCGTCAAGCGCAGCATCATGGCTGAGTGCCCCGGCTGCAACGGCGCGCTGGGCAATGGCCTGCGCATCGGCCACGGCTTTGTACTTCTTGTCAAGTAACCTGAGTCGTTTCTGTGCCGATTGCAGGTGCACAAAGCCGCTCTCAACATCCTCGCTCGCGCGCAGCACCGCCTCGCGATAGGCGGCAAGCGCTTCGCGGGTCTGGCCGCGCGCCGAGCGCACTTCGGCGTCCACACGCCCGAAATCGAACAGGCGCCAGTGCAGCCCGACCACACCCTGCAAAATCCCTGAATCGGATGTAAACAAATTTGAAACACTGGTCGAATCCAGCCCCAGCAGTGCCCCGAGTGATATATCGGGATAATATTCGGCCATGGCCGCGCCGATGCGTGCATTGGCCGCGATGAGCTGATCCTGCGCGACAACCAGATCAGGACGGTTGCGCAGCAGATCGGCGGGCATACCCGCGCCAAAATCATCAGCCTGGGCAATTGGGGCCATCGTGGCCAACTCCGGCATATCGTAAGAGGGGGACAGGCCAACCAGAACCGAGATCCGGTTGCGTTGCGTATCGCGCAGCGCCACCAGATCAGGAATGGCGGCGGCAAGTTCACTTTCGCGGGCGCTCGCACTGTCGAGCGCCGATTTCGAGGCTGCGCCCAGTTTCACCCGCGCCGCCATAATGCCAAGCTGCTCGCGCATGATGCCATCGAGTTTCTGATAATCACCAAGTTCGATTTGCGCGGCCCGATAGCGGAGATAGGCATCCGCGAGTTCAGCAGCAACGCTGAGACGTGCGGCCGCCACACCCGCCTGCGCTGCATCGGCATTGGCGCCGGCCGCCTGAGCCTGACGCCGCAGACCACCGGCAAAATCAAGATCCCAGCCAGTGTTGATACCGAGCTGGAAATCATTGTTGACTCGCGAAGCCAGATTTGGTGCCGCCTGCTGCAAGGCACCAGCCAAAGGGGCGAGCGCAGGATTGGCCTGCGCCAGCGAACCGAGCCGGGTGAATTCGCCTAATCCCGCATTGACCGACTCTTCCTGCCTTGCGGCATGACCATCGAGTGCGGCCTGCGGCCCTTGCGCGGCGCGCTGCGCCTTGAACAGGGCGTTGGCTTCGTCAACCCGCGCCAGCGCCTGCTCGATGCCGAGATTGGCAGACAGGGCCCTGGCTTCAAGTGCATTGAGCACCGGATCATGAAAGCTCATCCACCAGGGTGCTGTACCAGATAGTGGTCCGGCCGGGGCATGATATGCGGCAGCGAGGGGCAGGCGCGGCGGCTTGTAATTGGGGCCGACGGTGCACCCAGCCAGCGCCAGTCCGGCGAGAATCAGCCAGGGCTTCATGCTTGTGCACCATCGGGCTGTGCGATCAGCAGATACATGACCGGCGTCGCGATTCGGGCCAGCAATGTCGAGGCGATCAGGCCGCCGATCAGCACGATGGCCACCGGTGAATAAAAGCCATTGCGCTCCAGCGCCAGCGGCAGCAATCCACCGATTGCCGTGACCGAGGTGAGCAGCACAGGCAGGAAGCGCAGTTCGCCCGCTGTTTCCACCGCCGCGCGTATTTTCATGCCGCGCGTGCGTAATTGTTCAGTAAAATCAACAAGCAGGATCGAATTCTTGATCTCGATTCCAACCAACGCAATCATGCCTATCGAAGCCGTGAACGACAGCGAATTGCCGGTGAGCCAGAGCGCAACCACCCCGCCCAGAAACCCGAACGGCACAATCCCGAACACCACCAGCACGGTTCGAAACCGATTAAACTCAAGCACCAGCACCGCAAGAATGCCGAGCGCCGCGACCATGATCGCCGGCAGCAACCCGGCAAAGCTGGTCTTTTGCGATTCGGCTTCACCACCCAGTGCCAGTGTGTAGCCCGGCGGCAGCGCAACCTGCGGGCGGATGCGCGCCAGGGCATCAGCGGTGGCCTTGCTGACCAACACATCATGCTTGACCTGCGCCGTCACGGTTACCTCGCGCATCCGGTTATAGCGATCAATGCTTGCCGGGCCGGAAACAATTTCCGGATGCACCAGCGCGCGCAGCGGGATCGATCCGCATGTGGTGGTTGGGACGTATATTTCATTGAGCGTTGCGATGCTGTTATGCCCGGTCATCGGCAGGCGTACCGTAACCGGATATGTGTCACCGTCCAGATCGCGCAGATTAGCCGCATTCACGCCCGACAAGGCAAGCTGAAGCGTCTGGCGAATGGCACCGGCGGGCACATTCAGTGCCGCAACGCTGGTTTCATTGGCGATAAGCCGGATATCGCCGCGCGGACGCCGCAGCGGATTGTCGATGTCGCGCAAGCCCGGCGTCTGGTTCATTATCGTCTCGATCTGAGCGGAAAGCCGCGTAAGTGTGGAGAGATTCGGGCCGGAAATACGCACAGCCACCGGCGCATCAATCGCCGGACCCTGAACAAATTCGCTGACGGTAATTTTGGCACCGGGGATCTTGTCCAGATCAGCGCGCAACCGGTCGAGCAGCTTTTCGCCCGCAACATTCTCCCATTTGTCAATGCCGACGCCGATTTCGCCATAGGCTGGATCATCATTATGATCGAACAGATTATAATAAAGGCGTGGGTTGCTGTGTCCGACATTCGTGCTGAACCAGCGCAGTCCGGGGATTTGACGCACGCGCGCCTCCACCTTGTGGAGGAGGGCATCAGTGGTGGAGAAGCTCGCGCCTTCTTGCGCCTGCACATGGATGATGAATTCGGGTTTGGCCGCTGCGGGAAACAGGCTGGTGCCGATGACGCCGATCAGCGGTAGGCTGAGCGTGGTCAGCAGCAGCAATCCCGCAAGCGCAAAGCGTGGCCGCGCCAACGCCCGGTGCAGCACCGGGGTATAAAGTGCATGGATCGCGCGATTGACGGCACGCAAAATCCGGTTGCCCTGGTGGTCTGTATCTGGCTTGAGCACATAGCGTGCAACCAGCGGCACCACCGTCATTGCTACGATGAATGATCCGGTCACTGTGGCAAAAACCGCCATCGGCATCGAGCGGACAAATTCGCCCGAGGCTTCGGGCAGCGCCGCCAGCGGCAAGAACGCGAAGATCAAACAGGCGGTGCAGCCCGCAACAGCGAGGGAAATCTGTCCGGTCGCCCCGATCGCCGCCGCTTCATTGTCATGGCCGTCGCGCAACCAGCGGCTGATATTTTCAACCACAACAATCGCGTCATCGACCAAAATGCCCAGCGAGATGATGAACCCCGCAATTGAAATCTGGTTGAGTGAATAGCCCGTGTAATAGAGCACCAGTAAGCCGAACAGCAGCGAAAGCGGAATGGCGATCATGACCACGGCAGCGGCGCGCAGCCCGATTGGCAGCAGGGTCAGGCTGACCAGCGCAAGCGCGATCAGAAAATCCTGCGCAAGATGGCCGATGCGTTCGTTGACATGCACCGCCTGATCGAACCCGCGCATCAGCCTGACACCGGCAGGCAGGCTGCGCTCGAACGAATCAAGAGTCGCGGTAATTGCGGGCGACAATTTCGTGACATCTACCCCGTCATTGGCATTGGCTGAAATCAGTATGGCGCGCTGCCCGTCATAACGCGTCGTATAGCGCGGCTCGCTCTCGGCCCAGTCAACCTGCGCGATGTCCCCGACATGCAGGATCGCGCCACCTGCCTCCACAATGGGCGTGGCACGGATGGTGGCGAGATCAGGATACGCCCCCTGATATTCTATATTGAAGCGGCGGGCCCCAGTATTGACATCGCCAATCGGCCCCTCGCTGCCGGCGGCGCGCAATGCATCAACCACCTGGGCCGGGGATACATTCAACGCTGCCATTTTGGTGCTGTCCAGCGATACGCGCGCCTCGGTCGGGGTTACACCCCAGATTTGGGCCTCATGCACACCGGGGATGGTGCCAATCTTCTCGCGCAGCTTCTCCGCCAATTTTTCAAAGCGCCGCATAGGTAGCGTATCTGAAAGCAGCGCGACCTGCTGCAACGAGACATTACCGGGCCGGAAGCGCTTGACCTCCAGAGAGACGACGCCCGGAGGCAGGCTGGGGCGCAGCGCGTTCATTTCGCGCTCAAGATCGTCGTCGGCGCGCAGCGGATTGGTGCCCCAGTTGAATTTGACATGGAGATACGCCGAGCCATTGAGGCTGAATGTCTGCACCGAATCTACCGCGTCGAGTGTGTAGATCGCATTTTCGATCGGCTTGACCACCTGCTGCTCAACATCACGCGGGGTGGCGCCGGGCATAATCGCGGTTATGCCGAATTCAGGGACGCTCAGATCCGGGTCTTCGGTGCGCGGAATGGCGTTGAGTGCTGCCCAGCCCAGCGCCAGCACAAGCAGAATGCCGACCACAGCGAATTGCCAGTGTTTTAGTGTCCAGCGAGCCGGATTGAATGCTCCCGATTGTTGAATCACTGCGCCTGCACCGCAATACGCTGGCCTTGCGAGACAAAACCGGCGCCGGACGTGATCACCTGAACGCCTGGGGGCAGCCCCAGAACCTGAAAATAATCCCCGTCGAACCCCAAAATCCGGATCGGCACACGCTGCGCGGTCTGTTGCGGCGTGACGATGAAAACATGCCCCTCACCATTGATATTGTCCACAAGCGCTTCGGCGGGTATATCCTGCTCCGCCGGAGAGGATTGATCGTGTCGCTGACCGGCTGAGCTGCCCGCAAAGCGCGCTGAACCTACCGTGCCGCTTGGCAGGTGTGCGCCTTTGTCCAAGGCCAGATCTACCTCAACAGTGCCGGTGCGCGGGTCTGTCGCCGCGCCGATACGCTGGATATGGGCTGTGATCGCGTCATCATTCCCGGAAATGGACAGCAACGCCGTCTGGCCCCGGTGCAACGCGCCCAGCCTGTCTTGCGGCACCTGCACCCGCGCGATTTTCTGGGAATTGAGATCAGCAACTGTCAGCAGTGGCTGGCCGGGCGAAACCGTCGCGCCCACATCTGCATTTTTGGTGAGCACCACCCCGGCAAATGGCATGATGAGCCGGGTTGAGCGCAAATCATATGCTGCCGCGCGTTGCCCCGCCTGAGCTTCGCTGAGCGCGCTGCTGCTGTCCTGCGCATCGGCAGGGGAGAGTGCGCCAGCCGCGACCAGCGCATGATTGCGCTGCGCATCCCTTGCCAGCCTTGAGCTTTCCGCAGCGGCACGATCAGCCTGCGCGGCATAGCTGGCGCTATCGATCGTCGCGAGCAGCGCGCCCTTGCCGAATGTGTCGCCAATCCGCGCGCGCAGCAGGGTCAGCGTGCCGCCAACGCGCAGACTCAAGGTCGATTCGCGGTCATAGGCAATGGTCGCAGGGTAGGTTGGCGATGCCGACAGCGCGCCAGTCTGCATTTCCTGTGCGCCGGCCGTCACCACGTCAACCGGGAGCTGATCAGCCTTGCCTGTCGGCGCTGTATCCTTCGAGCAGGCGCTCAGCAGTGTTGCGGCAATCATTAGGGCTGCTGGAATCCGCATGATTGTCCTCCGACTCAATTAACCTATCAATGATAGGCTATCATTGATAGGTTTGCAAGTGCCCAAACCTGGATTAAAAGAAACTGTGACTGATTGTCCTGCCCCTGCCCAGCAGCCGCGCCGCGAGCAAATTCTCGATGCGGCCTTGGAATTGTTCGCGCATCATGGTCTGAACAACGTCACCACGCGCCAGATCGCACAGCGGGTGGGGATCAGCCAGCCGTCGCTTTACGCGCATTTTCCCAACCGCGAAGCGATATGTGCCGAGGTTTGCCTGCGCGCGATGGATACGCTCTATGTCATGCTCACAACCGCGCTTGATCCCCTGGCCAGCTTGCGCACGCGGATCATCACGCTCGGGCGCAATTATGTGCAATTCGGGCTGAACAATGAGGCGGCCTACCGCGTCGCCTTTATGGGTGATGTGACCGGAGACGAACTTCCCGAACGGGATCGGGTGATGGGTGCTGGCTTGCGCGCCTATGAGGTGCTCTATGCACTGGCTGTGGAAGCCTGTGGTGGCGAATCGCATGATTGTGCGTTGCTTGCCCAATCGATCTGGGCGTCAATCCATGGACTTGTGTCGCTTTTGCTTTCGTGCCGCGAATTCCCCTGGGTCGATATTGACGGCTTCATTGATCGGCACATTGACATTCTCGCCGATCAGCTCTGCCGCGCTTCTGTGCAGCAATCGGGGCCTTCCATGCGCCAGATCTAGGCATTATGGAAGGGCCGAACGTCTTGAACAGGGGCTTACATGTTTTGGAAATGGGTCTTGATGCTTGCTGCCCTGTTTGCCGCCTCGGGGCTCTGTGCCCGCCCCCATTCCGAGCAGGTGGCTTTCACTTTCGATGATCTGCCGGGGCTGAGCCTGTCCACATCTCAGGAATTTGTGACCGCGTATAATACAAGGCTGATCGCCGGCCTCAGGCGGCATCATATCCCCGCGACCGGCTTCGTGAACGAAGGCAAACTCGATGCGCTGGTGCGCGAGCGCCAGATCGACATTCTCAAAATGTGGCTGGACGCGGGGTTTGCGCTGGGTAACCACACCTATTCGCATATTTCGCCCAATGCCGTTGGCGCGAAAGCATATACCAATGATATTGCGCGTGGTGCGGTGGAGACACGCGCACTCGATGCCGCGCATGGCATTACGCTGCACTGGTTCCGCCACCCCTATCTCGAAACCGGTACCCCAGCAGACGAAAAGCACAAGATCGACCATTGGCTGCTTGAAAATCGCTACACGATTGCACCGGTGACGATGGAAAATTCCGACTGGATGTTTTCCGAGCCTTACGATGATGCGCTCATGCGCCATGATGAAGCGGCGGCCAGCCATATCAAAGCGGCTTATCTTGCCTACACCGCATACATCGTGCCCTGGTACAGGCGTGCGGGGCACGCGCTGCTCGGGCGCGGCATGTCCTATGTCATGCTGCTTCATTCAACCCGGCTGAATGCCGATACGATCGACAAGCTCGCGGAGATTTTCGCGCGCAACCACCTCATGCCGGTTACACTCGAGAAGGCGATGGAGGATCGCGCCTATGAAATCCCCGATCCTTATACCGGTGCGGATGGCATTGACTGGCTGGAGCGCTGGGGACTTTATCTCAAAAAGGATTTGCCCTGGGATGATTTCAAGGAACCGCCCGAGGATATTCAGGCCTATTATAAGCGCGTGGATCGGTAGGGGGCGGCGATCTACCTCGCACAAAGCCACTAAGCCACGAAGCAAGATTTCAGGACTCGTTCCCAAAACAACCATTTGCGATTCGGCGCACACCTTCTTTGAAGGTTGCGGCACCGAAATTGATGAGCAAACCAAGCGGCAGGTCGAGTAACCGGAGATAGGTTAGCAACTGCTTTGCATGCACGGGCGCGTGGGCTTCGGTTGACTTCAACTCAATCAGCAGCATTTCTTCAACGAGAATATCCGCTCGGAAGGCATTGTCGACGACAATGCCTTTATATCTTATCGGTACGACTCGCTGGCGCTCAAAAATAAGCCCACGCTCGCGCAATGCTTCTGACAGCAGAATTTCATAAACACTTTCGAGCAAGCCTGGGCCAATTTCCCTATGGATATGAGGCCAATTTCCCTATGGATATGATAGCTGCA
>JAGWQR010000185.1 GCA_028869975.1 Alphaproteobacteria bacterium
GAGCAGCAGCACGCGCCAGTCGCTGTCCGCAATCGCCTCGCCCACGCCCTTGCCAACGCTGAGAAAATCCGTCGTTTCTCCGGTCTGCGCACAAGACATCGACAGCCATTCCTCGCCGCGCTCAAGATAATGCGCAAGGTTGATGGTGGGGTAATGGATCGGCAGGCACGGATCATCAATCGCCGTTGTGCGCACGCCATTCGCGGTCGCGCGCTCGGCGATGGCGGCAGCGAGCCGCGGATTGCCTTTCAGATCATAGGGAAGCTGCGAGATGCCGCGCGGCAGTTCATCCGAGGTGAATTTCCCGGTGCGGCGCGCGGCGGCGGAAACGCAAAATTCCACAGTGGTAAACCAGTGCGAATCGAACACGATCACCGTATCGGGTATGAGCCGATCCATCACCTCGGCGCGGAACCGGCGCAGCCCCGGCACCAGGCTGATCTCCTTGCCCTCGTTGAGGGCATAGCGATCAGCCTCGCTCATCATAATCGTGGGGGCGTGGGCAAGCAGCGCGGCACCAACAATCTGTCCCATAGTCAAACTCCTTGTTGCTCCGGTATCTACGCGCATGGCCGCGCGCTCAAAAGCCCTGTGCGCGCCTTTGTCCCAATCTGCCAAGTTTGCGAACCCGCCCTGGCCTAGCCAGACTGCATGACACTCTACCCCTTCTCGCCCAGCACCGACGCGCATGTTGATCTCTCCAGCCAGGATGCGTTCAACAATGGCGCGCCGTTCGCCACCTTCGCACGGATGCGGCGGGATGATCCGATGGCCTGGTGCCCGATGAGCAATGACGACAAGGGCTTTTGGTCGGTGACGCGCCATGCCGATATTCTGGCACTCAACCGGCTGACCGATCTGCTCTCTTCGGCGCGCGGCATCCGCATGGAAGATCAATCCGACGAGGAATATGAAGCGCGCAAGACCTTTCAGGAAACCGATGCGCCGCAGCACACCGCGTTTCGCGCGCTGGTCGGCAAGGCCTTCTCCAAGGCGAGTGTGGCACAGTATGAGGGGCAGATTCGCGCGATTGTTGACGATCTGCTCGATCAGGCTTTGGAACTGCGCGAATGTGATGCGGTCAAACTCGTCTGCCGCCAGTTGCCGATGCAGATGCTCGCGCAGATCATGGGCGTGCCTGATAAGGATGCGGCCTGGCTGGTCGAGAAGGGCGATGCGCTGATCTCGAATGCCGACCCCGATTATACTGATTTCGTGATTGATAAGGTGGATACGGCCGAATATCGCTTCCTGCCGTTCCGCTCGCCTGCGGCGGTGGAATTGTTCGATTATGCCAATACGTTGATCGCGCGCATGGACGCGGGCGAGGAGATTGGCGTGCTCAATCTGGTGCGGCAGATGACGCGCAGCGGCCATCAGATGAGCAATGACGAGTTCCGCAACTTCTTCTGCCTGCTGGTCGCGGCGGGCAATGACACGACGCGTTACTCGCTATCCGCTACCTTTCATGCACTTGCGAATGATCCGGCGCTGCTCGCGCAGATCAAGGCCCCGGACTTTGCGGAATGGGATCTGGCGGCGGATGAGCTGATCCGCTGGGCCTCACCCACCTCGCACTTCCGCCGCACCGCAACGCGCGCGTTCGAGTGGAAGGACAAGCGGGTTGAAGCGGGCGACAAGGTCGTGCTGTGGTTCATGGCGGGCAACCGTGACGAGACCGCATTCGATGATCCTTTCACGATCGACCTGACGCGCAAGCCCAATCATTTCCTTTCCTTCGGGCAGGGCGGGCCGCACATCTGCCTCGGGATGTGGCTCGCCAAGCTCGAAATCCGGATTGTGTTGCAAGAGTTGGCGCGGCGGGTAAAGGCGATGGAGCAGACCGCGCCGCACAGCTATTTGCGCTCGAATTTCATTCATGGCATCAAATCATTGCCGCTGCGGATAACCCCGCAATAAAAGGCAGGGCAGAGGAGTTAAGAATGACCACCGCCAATCGTGTGCGCGTGCTGTTTTGCGACCAGCTTAACCTGGCGCGCGGCAAATATATCCCCATTGCGGACGCGCAAAAAGGCCATGCACGCTTTTGCGTCGGCACTTTTGCCGTCACCTATGACAAACAACTGGTGGCGGCGCCCGGCGGCGGCCTGCTCACCGGCCTGCCCGATATGGAGGCGGTGTTTGATCCGGCCGATCTGCGCCCCGGCTGGGAGGACGACACGGCGATTGCACTCGCTGATCTGCATTTTGCGGGCCAGCCGTTTGATCTGTGCGGGCGCAGCGCGCTCAAGGCGGCAATTGCGGCATGGGAGGCGCGCGGGTTCAGCCCCCAGGTCGGAATCGAGACCGAGGCGTATATCTATGAGCGTGGGCTCGACGGTGGCTGGGTGCCTTATGATACGCCAGGCGCGTTCGTTTACGGCACGGGGCCGTTCAGCGATCCGGCGGGGCTGATCGACGTGATCTGGCAGCAAGCGGCAGACTGCGGCCTACCGATCGAATCGATCAACGCTGAATATGATGCGCCGCAATTTGAGTTGACGCTACGCTACGCGGGAGCGCTGCAAGCCGCCGATGATGTGTTCCTGTTCCGCCAGATGGCGCGCGAATTGCTGTATAGCCGTGGCTATCTGCTCTCGTTCCTGCCCAAGCCCTTCGCCGACAAATCCGGCTCGGGGTTGCACTTTAACCTGAGCTTCAACGACAAGGCTGGTCACAACATCTTCGCCGATGGGCTGGCTGGGCCGCGTGGCGCGGTGATGACGGGGGCGATTGCTGGGTTGCTGCACCATCATCAGGCGCTCAGCGGCATATTGGCCCCGATCACGAACAGCTATGCGCGGCTGCAACCGGCCTCGCTCTCGGGCTATTGGGCCAACTGGGGGCATGATCACCGCTCGGTGACAGTGCGCGTGTCGGGCGAAACCGGCAAGGCGGCACGGATCGAGCATCGCATGGCCGATTGTGCGGCCTCGCCCTATTTTGCGCTGGCGGCGCTGTTGCAGGCGGCGTTGCTGGGGGTTGAACAGGGTTATGCACTGCCCGCTCCCGAATTGAGCGATGGGCTGGAGACGGTCAACACGACCAAGCACACGCCGCATACACTTCCCGAAGCGCTCGATGCGCTTGAGGCGGACACGGCGCTGGTTGAGCGGATCGGGCGCGGGTTGATCGAGAATTATGTGGCGATCAAGCGCGACGAGGTGCGCATTCTGGAGGGCAAATCGGCAGGGGAGCAGGTCGCCTACTACCTGCATTATATCTGATGACTGACAGGGTCATCATCGCAGGCGTGCCCGTATCCCCCGATCATTATATCGGCGGCAAGCGTGTATCATCTGCACAGACATTCGAGACGCGCTGCCCGTTTGATTGGAACCTGAAACTGGCGGATATCGCGCGCGGCGACGCTGAAACCGCTGATCTTGCCATTCGCGCGGCGGAAGCTGCCTTCCCCGCCTGGGCGGCGCTCTCGGCGCAAGAGCGCGGTGTGTTTCTGCACCGTCTGGCCGACCTCATCGACGCGCATATTGCGCAGCTTGCGATTGTCGAGTGCATGGATATGGCGATGCTGCACGAGAGCCTGCGTGCGCGGGTGATTGCGCGCGGCGCGCTCAACTTCCGCAACTATGCCGATCTGGCGCGTGGGCATGAGGAGCGCGTCTGGTCGTCGCGCGGCACACTCAATCGCGTGATCCGGATGCCCGCTGGCCCGACAGTGATTATCACGCCGTGGAACGCGCCCTTCATGCTCTCCACCTGGAAATGCGCGCCCGCACTGGCGGCGGGCAACACGGTGATTTTGAAGCCCGCCGAATGGTCGCCGCTCTCGGCCTCATTGCTGGCGGACTTGATTGACCAGGCGGGCTTCCCGCCCGGTGTGTTCAACATCGTGCAGGGCCTGGGTGCGGAAGTGGGCGATGCGCTGTGCGCCGACCCGCGCGTGCGAC
>JAGWQR010000017.1 GCA_028869975.1 Alphaproteobacteria bacterium
GGGTGTCTCGCTCCAGGAGCAAGACCCGTATAACAATGTCATCCGCACCACGATCGAGGCCCTGGCCGCGACGCTGGGTGGCACGCAGTCGCTCCATACCAATGCGCTTGATGAGGCGATTGCGCTGCCCACCGATTTTTCCGCGCGCATCGCCCGCAACACGCAAATTGTGCTGACTGAAGAGAGCGGGATTACCCGCGTGGTCGATCCGTTGGGCGGGAGTTATTATGTCGAGGCGCTCACGCAGATGCTGGTCGATGAGGCGTGGACGATTATCGAGGAGGTTGATGCAGCGGGCGGCATGACCGCCTATGTCGCTTCCGGCAAGCCCAAGGCGATGATCGAGGAGAGCGCCGCCGCGCGCCAGGCACGGGTCGACAAGGGTGAGGATGTGATCGTCGGCGTCAACACATACCGGCTTGCCGCTGAGGAGCATCTCGATACGCTGGAAGTGGATAATCATGCCGTGCGCGATGGCCAGATTGCGCGGATCAAGGCGGTGAAAGCGGCACGCGATGAAGCGAAATGCGCAGCGGCACTGGCGGCGCTGACGGCGGGGGCGCAAGGCAGCGCCAACCTTCTGGCCCTCGCTGTAGAAGCCGCCCGCGCCCGCGCCACCTTGGGCGAAATCAGCGCTGCCATGGAAGCTGCCTTCGGGCGCTACGGCACCACGCCGACGCCGGTCAAAGGCGTGTATGGCCCGGCCTATGCTGCCGATGCGCGCTATGCTGCCGTGGTTGATGGTGTAGCATCCGTGGCGCGGCGGCTGGGGCGCAAGCCGCGCATTCTTGTCGCCAAAATGGGGCAGGACGGGCATGATCGCGGCGCGAATGTGATCGCCTCCGCCTTCAACGATATGGGTTTTGAGGCGGTCAGCGGACCGTTGTTCCAGACGCCAGAAGAGACCCGCGACCTCGCGCTTGAACGCCAAGTGGACGCCATCGGTGCCTCCTCGCTCGCGGCGGGGCACAAGACGCTGATCCCCGAACTGATCCGCCTGCTGCGCGACGCGGGGCGCGCCGACATCAAAGTGGTGGCGGGCGGGGTCATCCCGCCGCGTGACTATGATTTTTTGCGCGACGCGGGCGTGCAGGGCATTTATGGGCCGGGAAGTAACGTGGTCGAATGCGCGGCGGACATGTTGCGCCTGCTCGGCCATAATATGCCGCCTTTGGAGAGTGTTGAATGACTGACCCCCGCACCGACTGGACACGCCCGGAAATCGCCGCGCTCTTCGACCTCCCGTTTGATGAGCTGATGTTCCAGGCGCAGACCGTCCACCGCGCGCACCACGCCGCCTCGCAAATTCAGCTTTGCACGCTCCTGTCCATCAAGACCGGCGGCTGCGCGGAAGATTGCGGCTATTGCGCGCAAAGCGTGAAGGCCGATGCGGGGGTGAAGGCGACCAAGCTGATGGATGTCCGTGCGGTGCTGCAAGCGGCGGCACAGGCCAAAGATGCCGGATCGCAGCGCTTTTGCATGGGCGCGGCGTGGCGCAACCCCAAAGACCGCGACATGCCCGCGATTGTCGAAATCGTGCAGGGCGTGCGCGCAATGGGCATGGAAACCTGCATGACCTTGGGGATGCTCACACCCAAACAGGCGGACATGTTGGCCGAAGCGGGCCTCGATTATTACAACCACAACATCGATACCTCGCCGGAGCGCTATAACGAGATCATCACCACGCGCACGATGGACGACCGGCTCGATACGCTGGCGGAGGTGCGCCGCGCGGGGATCAATGTCTGCTCCGGCGGCATTGTCGGCATGGGCGAAACGCGCGCTGATCGCGTCGGTTTCATCCACACGCTCGCCACTTTGCCCAAGCATCCCGAGAGCGTGCCTATCAACGCGCTGGTGCCGGTAAAGGGCACGGTGCTGGGGGATAGGTTGATCGATACGCCGACGGAGGATCGGCTGGGCGATCCGACCAAAAAGATCTCGAAGATTGATGACATCGAGTTTGTCCGCACCATTGCGGTGGCGCGGATCACGATGCCGCTCAGTATGGTGCGCTTATCAGCAGGGCGCGAGAGCATGACCGAGGCCTGCCAAGCGCTCGCGTTCATGGCGGGCGCGAACAGCATCTTCACCGGCGACAAGCTGCTCACCACGGCGAACGCGGGCGATGATGCGGACGCGGCCTTGCTCGCCAAACTCGGCCTGCGCGCGATGACGGCTGAGGAGCCGTTGCGGGCGTGTAAGGCCATGGAGGTGGTGGCGTGAAATTTCACAATACGATTGCGTTTTCTCAGTTCTGCGAGGATTTAGGCGCGAAACGGAAAAATCCGTCCTGGTCGTGGGGGGGCGCAAGATAAACGCAAAAAACTGTGTTTGGTTACAATTTGGCACACTCAAATAAAAGATGACCCCTATTATATTTGGGACAAACCGATCGATAAAAAATCCCGTGGCCACAATGAGATATGGGAAATTCTGAATAATGCCATAAAATTAAATCACGACACATATGGGATATTGATCGAAGGTGGAACTGACGGCAAAAATAAAGACAAAATTTTGTCATTCGACGAAAAACGATTGAGAGTTTTGGATTTGAAAATGGAAAATGACAAAATTGTTGCCCGTTTACGTGGATATATCAGCGCCGAAACAGTTCGCAACGGATCGAGTGTAATTGAAGATTCCGCATTTGCCAAATCTGCAATCGAAGATCTGGATTTTGAGCCAGTTGGAAGACTTACGCCTGAGCGCGTACCATATTCAGGCACCTTCATTGAGCGCGACGATAAGGTGCGTCACCGTGTAATCAAGCGTGCTAAAGGCAAATGCGAGCATTGCGGTGAATTGGGATTCGCGAAACCTGATGGTTCACACTACGTCGAGGCAAATCACATTATAAGTCTAGCCGAGCAGGGGCCAGATACATTGGACAATGTGATAGCACTTTGCCCAAATCATCACCGAGAAGCACATTTTGGCGAAGGTTCGGAGCAACTTGAGGCCGAATTCAAAACCAAATTAGCCAGTTTAAGAGGCCACTAAATGCTCAATAAAATCCTTATCGCCAACCGTGGTGAAATCGCCTGCCGCGTTATTCGCACCGCCCGCAAGATGGGCATCAAAACCGTCGCGGTCTATTCTGATGCTGATGCGCGCTCGCCGCATGTGCTGCTCGCGGATGAGGCGGTGCATATCGGCCCCTCGCCCGCTGCGGAATCCTATCTGCTCGCGGACAAGATCATCGCAGCGTGCAAGGCCACCGGCGCGGATGCGGTACATCCCGGCTATGGCTTCCTCTCCGAGCGCACCTCATTCGCAGAGGCGCTGGCGGCGGAGGGCATCATCTTCATCGGCCCGCCAGTCGGCGCCATTGCCGCGATGGGTGACAAGATTGAATCGAAGAAGCTCGCACTGAAGGCGGGCGTAAACGTCGTCCCCGGCTTTGTCGGCGAGATTGAGGATACCGAACATGCCGTGCGGATTGCGGGCGACATCGGCTATCCGGTGATGATGAAGGCGAGCGCCGGCGGCGGCGGCAAGGGGATGCGGCTGGCGTATAGCGAAGCCGATGTGCGCGAGGGCTTTGAGGCGACCAAGCGCGAAGGGTTGGCGAGTTTCGGCGATGACCGCGTGTTTATCGAGAAGTTCATCCTCAATCCGCGCCACATCGAAATTCAAATTCTCGGCGACCAGCACGGCAATATCCTCTATCTGAACGAGCGCGAGTGCAGCATCCAGCGGCGGCATCAGAAGGTGGTGGAGGAGGCACCCTCGCCGTTTGTCACGCCCAAGATGCGCCAGGCAATGGGTGAGCAGTGCGTGGCGCTGGCGCGCGCGGTGGGCTATTATTCGGCGGGAACAGTCGAGCTGATCGTCAGCGGCGCGGATGCCACGGGCGAGAGCTTCTACTTCCTTGAAATGAACACGCGGTTGCAGGTGGAA